>NZ_QRQX01000025.1:5330-25448 GCF_003475665.1 Collinsella sp. AF29-7AC | reverse complement strand
AAGGTCTATGCCTTGCCTTTTTCATGCCAACTTGTTCGCTCTGGACGTCGCTCGCTGGCATTGCCAAAACATCGGCGTTTCCTTGGTTGTCAAATGATCCGTAGGGAGTCATTGGGGACATTGCTTTGAGATGTTGTTCAATCGGTTTTGATGGCCTTTGAGCTGCTTACCTGCTTAAAGCAATTAACGGCATGCATCTGCAATTGAAAATATTGCTCGAAAAAACGTCCAAGAAATCGCGGGGCGATTTTTGATGGGTCGTGCGTCAAGCGATGTGGCAAGTTCTTGGTTAGATATTGGTCAGTTTTGGGGCAACCTTGCCAAAAGCTTGACGGATGCAGATTTAGACGTCGACGAATGAACACTCTAGGCAGGCTCCAAGCAAAATTCTGGGCTGATTCTCGATAATCGCCTTTAATCGCCCCTTGCCAAGCGCTGGCCTCGCTTACAATCTGCTCCGACATTCGCGCGCCGTCCGGCGCTTAAGAGGGGAGGGCCCCATGGCAAACGAGATTTGGACCATCAAGCGTTGTCTCGAGTGGACCAAGGAGTACCTGGCCGAGCGCGGCGAGGAGCATCCCCGTCTTTCTGCCGAGTGGCTGCTGTGCGCGGCCACGGGCCTGGCGCGTATCGACTTGTATATGCGCATGGACGAGACGCTTAACGCAGCCCAGCTCGAGACCATGCACGCGGCCGTCGTTCGTCGCGCCAAAGGCGAGCCGCTGCAGTACATCACCGGCAGCACGCAGTTTCGCATGATCGACGTCGCGTGCGCCCCCGGCGTGCTCATCCCGCGCCCCGAGACCGAGATGCTCGTCGAAGAAGTCCTGAACTATCTGGATACCGAGGTTCTGAGCCCCGAGGCCGCTGCCCGTCAGCGTGTTGAGCTGCCTTGGAACGATGAGGTCGAGCAGGCCCGCAAAGCTGAGGCGGCGCTGGCCGACGAACGCGCAACCGCCGAGCGCCGTGCTGCCAACCTGACGGCCGCCGATGAGGCTGCGCTGGGTAGCGACGTGCTCGGTAGCCGCGCCTATGCCGAGGAGCTTGCCGATCGCGAGGCCGAGGAAGCCGCCGCGCAAGCAGCAGAAGCCGAAGCCGCAAAAGCCGCCGAGCCCGAGCTCGACGAATACGACATCGCCATCGAGGGCGCCGACCAGGAGACGGTTTCAGCTCAGGATGCCGCTGCGCCTGCCCCAGCCGAGCCCCGCACTGCCCGCGTTCTCGAGGTCGGCTGCGGCACGGGCTGTATCTCGCTCTCGATCGCCTGGGAGCGTCGCGGCCACGTCACCTGCACTGCTACCGATATCGAGCCGCGCGCCATCGACCTTGCTACCAAAAACCGCGATGCGCTTGGCCTCACGTCCGACGAGGTCGCCTTCAGCCTCACGAACCTGGTGAGCTCCATTCCCCGTGAAGAGTGGGGCACCTTTGACGTACTCGTCTCCAACCCGCCCTACATCCCCACCGATGTCATGCGCTCGCTGCCGCACGAGGTCAAGGACTTTGAGCCCGATCTGGCGCTCGAGGGCGGTGCCGACGGCCTCGATATCTTCCGCCGCCTGCTCAACGCGGCGCCCTACATGTTGCGCGCCGGCGGCCTCTTTGCCTGCGAGCTCTACGAGGGCGCGCTCGACGCTGCGGCCGAGCTCTGCCGCCAAGCGGGTCTGTCGGACGTGCGCATCGTCCACGACCTCACCGATCGCCCCCGCATCGTCCGAGCCATCGTCACCGAGCCCAAACAGCGCCAGTAATATTTATTAACTGGTTAGCAAAAATTATAAATTAATTTATAATTAGGACGGCTGAAAGAGGTCGGCCCATGCAACCTCCTACCTTTCGGGAAATCATTGCCCTACTCAAGCACGATGGATTCGTGAAGGTCGCGCAAGTCGGTAGTCATGCTAAGTATGTTTCTGGTGACCGTGTTGTCACCGTGAACGGCTCTGGTGGTGATCGACCAAAGAAGGGCACGTGGGCAAGTATTCGTCGCCAAGCTGGATGGTAGTTGGAGGCAAAATGAGGCAGCGATTTACCTATGACTGCGTTCTCATAAAAGAAGACGACGGTTACTGCGCCAGCTTCCCGCAGATTCCCGGCGCCTTTGCCGATGGCGATACGCGCGAAGAAGCGATTGCCCATGCCACCGAGGCGCTGATGGCGTTTTTGGCCGACGACCTCAACAACGGTTTGACTCCGGCAGGGTACGAACGCTCGGCCGAGGTCGTGGCCCTTTCAGTCGAAATCGACCACGAGGACGCTCGGGAAGCGGCGTGCCGAACATTTAAAGACGCAGCGCTGGACCTCAAAGTCTCCGCTCCGCGGATTACCGCGCTGGTCAAAGCCGGAAAACTCGTTGTTGAACTCGTCGATGGCCGTCGGATGATAACGATAGACAGCATCGAGCGCTACGCAGCCCAAAAACGCCACGCCGGCAGGCCAAAGAAGTTCGTCGCAGTCCAATAACCCCCTCACTTTCACCGACTACTAGAGCCGCTCACCAAACCAACATGCGCTCTGGTCAAATAGGTTGAACGTTTCGTGCGAGAATGCCCCACAGTAAACAAACTTGCACCAGAGCGTAAGGGGCTGGCATACACATGCAGACGGTCTATCGGGTATACGAGGGAACGCGCGAGCCGCATCGGCTTGCCGTCGAGCGCACGGCCGAGGTGCTCGACCGCGGCGGCCTGGCCTTGATCCCGACCGAGACGGTCTACGGTGTCGCCGTGGCGGTCAACGCCTTTTCGGACGACGTGCCTCAAGATACAAGCGAATTCCCATCGTGGCCGCGAGATCCGCAGGCCACCGTCAACGGCGCCGCGGTCCCCGCACTCGGTACCGGCTATCGTCGTATCTTTACCCTCAAGCAGCGCGAGCTCACCCAAACGGTTGCCTGGCTGGTCGATGATGCCGAGGCACTCGACCGCTATGGCGTGGATATCCCTAACGAGGCCCGCGTGCTCGCCCGACGATGCTGGCCGGGCGCCCTGACTATCGTGGTCAAGGCGGCCCCCTGCGTGCCGACCTTTATGCGCGCCGCCGACGACACGGTGGCACTTCGCGCTTCGGCCTCGCCCGTGGTGCAGGCGCTCATTCGCGCCTGTGGCAGCCCCCTTGCCTGCACCAGCGCCAACACGCACGGTGCGCCCTCGCCGGCAAGCTTTGCCGCCGTCGAGGGTCGCATCCTGGAGGGTGTCGATGTTGCCGTCGACGCCGGTGAGACTCCGTGTCGCGATGCCTCGACCATCGTGTCGTTTCAGCACGGTGAGCTCCAGATCCTGCGCCAAGGCGCGCTTCCCGCATCAGAGATCGAGCGGGTCCTGTCCGACCCGATGCAATAGAAAGGTGTAAGCGATGTCGTTGAATCTAGGTAGCCTGGGTATGGAAGACGCCTCGTTTAGCTTCGGCGGTTCCTACATCATGGCGCTCGACTGCGGCACCACCTCGGTACTCGCGACCATCGTCGACGAGTACGGCTGCATCGTCGCCCAGGCGCGTCGTAGCGTCAAAACCAGCTTCCCGCGCCCTGGCTGGGTGGAGCAAGACCCCATGGCGGTCCTTGCCAGCCAGATCGCCGTCATGATGGAAGTCCAGTTTAAGAGCGGTATCCACTCCGACCGCATTGCCGCCATCGGCATCTCCAACCAGCGCGAGACCACGGTGGTCTGGGACCGCGTGAGCGGTCAGCCGATCTATAACGCCATCGTATGGCAGTGCCGCCGTACCGCGCCGGCAATCGACGCGTTGGTTGAACAGGGTTGCGAGGAGCTGGTGCGCTCCCGCACGGGGCTTACGCTCGACCCGTATTTCTCGGCCTCCAAGGTGCAGTGGATTCTCGATAACGTCGACGGTGCGCGTGAGAGCGCGGCGACGGGCGACCTCATGTTCGGCACCATCGACACCTGGCTCATCTACAACCTCACTGGCGGTCAGGTCTTTGCCACCGACTACACCAATGCCAGCCGCACCGCGCTCTTTAATATCCATACGCTTGATTGGGACGACGATCTGCTGGCGCTTTTCGACGTCCCGCGTTCCATGATGCCCGAGGTTCGCTGGAGTTCGGGCGACTACGGTCGCGTCGCGAGCGACATCATGACCAACATGCCACCCATCATGGGCGTGGTGGGCGATCAGCAGGCGTCGCTGTTCGGCCACTGCTGCTTCCGTCCCGGCCAGACCAAAAACACCTATGGCACGGGTTGCTTTATGCTCATGAACACCGGCGACGAGATCGTCGAATCCAAGAACGGTCTGGTCTCCACGATCGGTATCGCCGCGGACGGCAAAATCAGCTATGCGCTCGAGGGTTCTATCTTTGCCGCCGGCTCCACCATGAACTGGCTTCGCAACAACATGGGCATCATCTCGAGCGTGAGCGAGTCGGCACAACTTGCCGCTTCGATTAACGACAACGAGGGCTGCTACTTCGTTCCCGCCTTTGCGGGTTTGGGCGCTCCCTGGTGGGACCCGCATGCCCGCGGTACCGTGTGCGGTCTGACCGGCGCCTCGAGCCGTGCGACCATCGTACGTGCCGCCTGCGAATCCATGGCATATCAGAGCTACGACGTGCTGCGCGCCATGGAGCAGGACGTGGGGCTTTCGATCGAGCGCCTGTCTGTCGATGGCGGTGCCTCGCGCAACGAGTTCATCATGCAATTCCAGGCCGACCTGCTGGATATCCCCGTGCTGCAATGCGAGACGGTGGAGACCACGGCAATCGGTGCCGCGTACTTGGCGGGTCTTGCCGTCGGCTATTGGGAAGACCTAGAAGAGCTGGAGCAAAATGCCCAGATCGTTAGGACCTTCCTTCCCCACATGTCTGCCGAGCGTCGCGAGCAAAACCTTGCGGGCTGGTGTGACGCAGTCAGGCGCTCGCTCAGTACCGCACAGTAGGGCTGCGATGGGCCGCTCGATACAACAAACCGCTAAACTTATGCATGGCGTGCGGCGGCAACATTGCTGCGCGCCTTGTCAGCTAGGCCGTTTTGCGGCCGCAACGAAAGGGGCAATCAACCCATGACCGTCACCTACGACGCGTCCCGTGTGACGCTTGTCGATCACCCGCTCGTCCAGCACAAGCTGTCGATCCTGCGCGACAAAAACACCGGCACCAACCAGTTCCGCCAGCTCGTGCGCGAACTCGCGCTTTTTGACGGCTACGAGGCCATGCGCGACCTGCCTATGGAAGATGTCGAGGTCGAGACCCCCATCACTACCGCCACGTTCAAACAGCTCGCCGGCAAGAAACTCGCCATCGTGCCCATCCTGCGTGCGGGTCTTGGCATGGTCGACGGCATCCTCGACCTGGTGCCCTCCGCTCGCGTGGGCCACATCGGCATGGAGCGCGACGAGGTTACCCACGAGCCGCACGAGTATTACTGCAAGATGCCCAAGGATATCGACCAGCGCATCTGCCTGGTCGTCGACCCCATGCTCGCCACGGGCGGCTCGGCCGAGATGGCTATCAGCTATCTGCGCGAGCGCGGTGTCAAGGACATCCGTATGCTGTGCATCGTCGCGGCGCCCGAGGGTCTCAAGTCGCTGACCGACAAGGACCCCGACGTGCATATCTATACCTGCGCCATCGACGATCATCTCAACGAGGCAGCCTACATCGTTCCCGGCCTGGGCGACGCCGGCGACCGCATCTACGGCACGCTCTAGTCGTTGGGCCTTGTCGGCTACGGTCACAAATACGAAGAGATGGTGCGCGCGGGCGAGCAAAAGGCGTTCGCGCGCACTCCTGTTAACGGACGTTTTGCCCTGAAGGGTTCGAGAAAAACGTATTACCTACCTGCGGCATAAAGAAGGTCTTAAGAAAACGAACAGGTGCGTATTAACCGATGCTTTTTCAGTTGTACTTTGGCGATTGGCTCGTACAATAGTCACCAATGTTTGGCGGGAACTGTTCTGGGAAGCGTTAAAGAAGGAAAGTGAGGACGCCAGTGTTTCAGATAGCCGATCTGCTCGCTATCGTTGCAGGCGCCATCGCGGGCGCAATTGCCTTCCTTCCCTTTGTCTTTACGCTCAAGCCGGTTCTTGACGATAAGCAGAATGCGGACATGCTCAAGGGTATGGTGAGTCTGGCGGTCTCGGCAATCGCTCTGCTCGTCTTTACCTTGGTTGTGTTTGTGTTGTTCGGAGAGGCATTTCGCATGTTCCTCCTGGGCGAGGCGATCGGCTTCGTGGCCTTTATGGCCGCCTGCACGGTTCGTGTCGCCAAGGCGCTGCGAGATCCTCATGAGGTCGAAAGGTAAGTCGTGGAAATTTTTGAAAAGCTGCCTGATGAGATTAATCATCTGGTCAGCGAGTTCAGCTCCACCCCTGTCGTGGGCGATCTGAGCTGCGGCATCACGCAGTACTCGTTTTGGCTGATCGTCTCCACGATCGTGCTCCTGATCGTCCTGGCCGTGTTCAAGAAGAAGCAGACCCTGGTTCCCAAGGGCTTCTTCGTCAACGGTTTCGAGTACATCATCGAGTACGTCGAGAACGATATCGGCAAGGGCGTCGTGGGTGAGAACTGGAAGAAGCACTTCCCGTTCCTGTGCTCGCTTTTCCTGTTCATCCTGATCAATAACATGATCGGCCTGATCCCGGGAATGAAGCCCGGCACCGGCGCAATCGGCTCCACCGCCGCGCTCGCCATCTTTGCCTTCGTGTACTTCATCTACTACGGATGCAAGGCTCACGGCGTGATCGGCTACATCAAGAGCCTCGCCCCGCAGGGCGTGAGCTTCCCGATGAACGTGCTCGTGTGGGTCGTCGAGCTCTTTTCGACCTTCCTGCGCCTCATCACGCTCGCCGTCCGTCTGTTCTGCAACATGTTCGCAGGACACGTGGTCATGGGTTCGTTCGCCATCATGGCGAGCATGTTCATGCAGCCGCTGCTTCAGCAGGTTTCCGCGGCCCACGCCGTCGGCGCCCTGCCTTCGCTGGCCTGGCTTGCCATCCTCATCCTGATCTATGCGATCGAGCTTGTGGTCGGCGCCATCCAGGCTTACGTCTTCACGGTCCTTACCGCCGTGTATGTCTCTGAGGCAGAGGAGGTCGCGGAGGAGGAGTAGGCTTCCGTTCGCGTCTTCAAGGTAAGGCAATTCGTTAAACCGCCGGTGCCCGTACCCATGGAGCCCGGCAGTTATAAAAAGGTTATCCTGCGTGAAATAAGACACGCACGACAAAGGAGGAATCGTGGGAGTTATCGGTTACGGTCTCGGTGTTATCGGCGCTGGTCTTGCTATCGGCCTGTCTGCTCTGGGTGCTACGGGTGCTATGGCCCGTCAGCCTGAGGTCCAGGGGCGCGTGTTCACCGTCTTCATCATGGGCTCCGCCTTCGGCGAGGCTCTGGCTCTGATCGGCTTCGTTGTCGCGCTGATCGTTAAATAGCACGGAGCGTCAAGTATGAATCTTTCATCCCAGAAGAGCGCGATCGCACTCTCCGCGTCCGCGGCCGCGCTGCTCATGCCGGTTTCCGCGTTCGCCGAGGACGGCGCTGCCGGTGCGGACATCCTCATCCCTAAGATGGCGGAGTTCATCCCGGCGCTTATCGCCTTCCTGATCATCTGGATCGTGCTGGCCAAGGTCGCCCTGCCGGGCATCATGAAAACCATGGAGGAGCGCGGCAAGAAGATCGAGGAGAGCCTCGACGAGGCCGAGAAGACCAAGCAGGAGGCTATCGCCAAGCGCGCTGAGTCCGACTCGATCGTCACCGACGCCCGTCGTCAGGCTGCCGACATCGTTCTCGAGGCCCGTAAGGACGCCGAGTCCGAGCGCGCCCGTATCATCGAGGCTGCTCACAAGGAGGCCGAGGAGATCATCGCCAAGGCCCATACGACCGTCGAGGACGAGCGCAAGTCCATTTACGCCGGTGCCGCGAGCTCCATCGCCGACCTGTCCGTTGCCGTCGCCACCAAGATCGTGGGCGAGGCACTCGAGGACGAGACCGAGCAGAAGAAGCTCATCGAGCGCTACATCCAGGAAGCAGGTAGCCTGAATGCCGACTAGCCGCTATCAGGACAAGGTGCTCGAGACCTACGCGCGCTCCCTTCTGGAAGCCGCTAAGGCCGAGAACCATGTGTTCGAGGACCTCGAGATGATCGAGCGCTTGGCTTCTGCCAGCCCCGAGATCATCGCCGTGCTCGACACCATGTCCAAGCGCGACCAGCTCGACCTTCTTCCCAAGGTGGCAGCTGCCTTTAAGTATGTTGCCGAGGAAGACGAGGATGTAGTGGGCGTGACCGTCACCACGGCGATCCCGCTCGACGACGAGCTGCGTCAAACCATCACTAAGAAATGCGAGCAGGACTTCGGCCGCAAGGTATTCCTTATCGAGCAGGTCGATCCGTCTATCGTGGGCGGCCTGGTGCTCGAGGCCCGCGGCGAGCGTCGTGATATTTCCGTCAAGACGCAGCTGCGCATCGCGCAGGAGACCCTCGCAAACTCTGCTAATTCGTACGGAGGTGAAGCCTAATGTCCGAAACCCTCAATGCCCAGGATATCGCCAAGAAACTGCAGGAGCAGCTCACGAGCCTCTCCGCGACGGTCGATACGCATGAGGTTTCAACGGTCGACGAGGTAGGCGACGGCATCGCGCGCGTCTCCGGCCTCAAGAGCGCCATGGCAGGCGAGCTTCTGGAGTTCAAGAGCTCCGATACCGGTGAGACCGTCTTCGGCCTTGCCCAGAACCTTGACCGTGACGAGGTCGGCGCCGTTCTGTTCGGTGCCGTCGACTCCATCAAGGAAGGCGACGAGTGCCGCACCACTGGCCGCATTATGGATATCCCCGTGAGCCGTGCCATGCTCGGCCGCGTCGTCAATCCGCTCGGCCAGCCCATCGACGGCCTGGGCGACATCGTCGCCACGCACCGTCGCCCCATCGAGTTCAAGGCCCCCGGCGTCATCGACCGTACCCCGGTGTGCGAGCCGGTTCAGACCGGTCTGCTCGCTATCGACTCCATGGTGCCTATTGGCCGCGGTCAGCGTGAGCTCATCATCGGCGACCGTAAGACCGGTAAGACCGCCATCGCCATCGACGCTATTCTCAACCAGCGCGGCAAGGGCATGGTCTGCATCTATGTCGCCATCGGCCAGAAGGCCTCCACGGTTGCCAACATCCGCGAGACCCTCGCTCAGCACGGTGCGCTCGACTACACCATCATCGTTTCGGCCACCGCTGCCGATTCCGCCCCTATGCAGTACATCGCGCCTATGGCCGGTGCCGCTATCGGCGAGTTCTTCATGTACAACGGCGAGGACGGCAAGCCCGCCAGCGAGACCAACCCCGGCGGCCACGTGCTCGTCATCTACGACGACCTGTCCAAGCAGGCTGTGGCCTACCGTCAGATGTCGCTGACGCTGCATCGTCCGCCCGGACGCGAGGCCTATCCTGGCGACATCTTCTACCTGCACTCTCGTCTGCTCGAGCGTGCCGTCAAGATGTCCAAGAAGAACGGTTACGGCTCCATGACGGCACTGCCGATCATCGAGACCCAGGACGGCGACGTCTCGGCCTACATTCCGACCAACGTCATTTCCATTACCGATGGTCAGATCTACCTGCAGTCCGAGCTCTTCTTCCAGGGTCAGCGCCCGGCAGTCGACGTGGGCATCTCCGTGTCCCGCGTCGGTGGCGATGCGCAGACCAAGGCCATGAAGCAGGTCGCCGGCAACCTCCGTCTGGACCTCGCTTCGTACCAGGAGCTCGCTGGCTTTACGCAGTTCGGCTCCGACCTCGACGAGGCTACTCAGAAGCAGCTGACCCATGGTGCTCGCATGACCGAGCTCCTGAAGCAGCCGCGTTACAAGCCGTTTGAGGTTGGCGAGCAGATCGTTACGCTGTTCGCTGGCAACGAGGGCTTCCTGGATGACCTGGAGATCGCCGACGTGCTGCCCTTCCGTGCCGAGCTCATCGAGTACATGGACAATGGCTTTGGCTCGCTGCTCGACAAGGTTCGCGCCAAGAAGATCGATGATGACACCAAGGCTGAGCTCTTGCGCGTCATCGGCGACTTCAAGCAGCAGTTCATGGCCAAGCACCATTCGGATGTTTCTGGATCAGAGGAGAACTAAGCCCCATGGCCAACCTTCGCGACATTAAGAAGCGAATCTCCTCGGTTACCACGACCAAGCAGATCACGCGCACGATGGAGATGGTCTCTACGGCCAAGATCCGTCGTGCCCTCGATCGCTCCAAGCAGGCCGAGCCCTATAAGGAGGCGCTGACCGACGTCATGTTGACGGTCGCCGGCGACGCCTCCTGTTCGGGCACCGATCCCATGCTGCAGAAGCATGAGAGCGTCAAGCATGGCCTGATTGTCGTTATTGCCTCGGACCGCGGCCTTGCCGGCGGTTTCAATACGACGGTGGAGCGCACGGCCGAAAAGCTCGCCGCTTCTTGGGCGAACGACGGCATCGAGTGCGAGATCATCGCGTGCGGGCGTAAGCCGGCCACGTATTTCCGTGACCGCGCAAACGTTGTCATGCACTTTGAGGGCAACTCCTCTGAGCCCGATTTCAATCAGGCCCGCATGATCTCCTCTCATATCTGCGATGCGTATCGTGCCGGTGAGCTTGACCGTGTCGAGCTTGTCTACCACCACGCCAAGAACCGCGTGGATCAGGAGCTTCGCGTCGAGCATCTGTTGCCGCTCGACCCCGAGATGATCGCTATGGCCCACGGTCCGCGTAAGAACGAGACCGACGCCCCTAAGCGCATCTCGTCCACGTTCGAGTTCGTGCCCTCTCCCGAGCATGTTCTCGGCAAGCTTGTGCCGTCTTATATCCTGACGGTCATCTACCAGGCCCTGATCGATTCGGCGGCTGCCGAGCAGGGTGCACGCCGCAAGGCCATGCACTCCGCGACGGAAAACGCCACCGCGATCATCTCGACCCTTACCCGCACGTATAGTCGCGTGCGCCAGGCTTCGATCACGACCGAGCTCAACGAGATCGTCGGCGGAGCCTCAGCATTGGAGGAACAGTAATGGCTAATAACACCGTAAAGCTTGCGGTCGAGGAAGCCACCAAGAAGACGACTGCCGGTGATGGTCGCATCGTGCGAATCATCGGCCCTGTCGTCGACGTCAAGTTTGACGGCGCGGTGCCCCCGATCTACAACGCGCTCACGGTCGAGGCCGAGACCCCGATCGGTCATCTGAGCACGATCCTTGAGGTCGAGAGCCAGCTTCCGGGCGGCGTCGTCCGCACGGTCGCCATGTCCTCGACCGACGGCCTGCAGCGCGGCCTCATCGCCACCGATACCGGTGAGCCCATGAAGATGCCCGTTGGTCCCAAGACGCTCGGTCGCATTTGGAACGTCATGGGCAAGCCCGTCGACGGCAAGCCCATGCCCGAGGTGGAGGAGTTCTACCCCATCCACCATGCAGCGCCCCGCTTTGACGAGCTCACCACCAAGACCGAGATCTTCGAGACCGGCATCAAGGCCGTCGACCTGCTCGAGCCCTACATCCGTGGCGGCAAGACCGGCCTGTTCGGCGGCGCCGGCGTCGGCAAGACCGTTCTGATTCAGGAGCTTATCAACAACCTCGCCCAGGAGCACGGCGGCACCTCGGTGTTCACCGGTGTCGGCGAGCGTACCCGCGAGGGCACCGACCTGTTCCTCGAGATGAGCGAGTCTGGCGTTATCGACAAGACCTGCTTGGTTTATGGTCAGATGAACGAGCCGCCTGGAGCGCGTCTGCGCATCGGTCTGGCCGGCCTTACCACCGCTGAGTACTTCCGCGATCGCGGCCAGGACGTCCTGCTGTTCATCGACAACATCTTCCGCTTCTCCCAGGCGGGTTCCGAGGTTTCCGCACTGCTGGGCCGTATGCCGTCCGCCGTTGGTTACCAGCCCACACTGGCTACCGAGATGGGTGACCTCCAGGAGCGCATTACCTCGACCAAGACGGGATCCATTACCTCCGTCCAGGCTGTCTACGTCCCCGCAGACGACCTGACCGACCCGGCGCCTGCCACGACGTTTACGCACCTCGACGCTACCACGGTTCTTTCGCGTAGCATTTCGTCGCTCGGCCTGTTCCCGGCTATCGACCCGCTCGCGTCTTCCTCCGACGCTCTCGATCCCTCGATCGTCGGCGAGGAGCACTACCGTGTCGCCGTCAAGGTCCAGGAGCTCCTGCAGGAGTACTCCGACCTTCAGGACATCATCGCCATTCTGGGTATGGACGAGCTGTCCGAGGAGCAGCGCCTTACGGTCAACCGTGCCCGTAAGATTCAGCAGTTCCTCTCGCAGTCCTTCCACGTCGCCGAGAAGTTCACCGGTAACCCCGGTGTCTACGTCCGCGTCGAGGATACCGTCCGCTCTTTCGCCGAGATTGTCGACGGCAAGGCCGATGACCTGCCCGAGCAGGCTTTCCGCTATGCTTCCACGATTGAGGACGTGCGCGAGCGCGCTCGCAAGATGGGGGAGAAGTAGGTTATGCGTATCCGCATCGTGTGCCCCGTGAGCTGCGCCTATGAGGGCGACGCTGCGTTTGTGTCGATTCCGTCCACGGATGGCGAGTTTGGCGTCCTGCCTGCTCACTCCAGCGAGATCTGCACGATCGACCGCGGTTACGTTCGCGTTTCCGATAAGGCCATGGGCACTGTCGACCACACGTTTGCCGTGGCCGGCGGCTATGCCCAGGTTGCGGACGATGTCGTGACCGTTCTCGCCGAGCGCGCTTGCGATTTGGCGACCGTCGATGCCGACAAGCTTAAAGCTGATATTCAAGGTTTTGAAGAGAAGCTGGGTAATTTGTCGGAGGATGATGCACGCCGCGCCTACCTCTATAATGAAATCGCATGGTGTAAGCTCAAGCTTGCCCAATAGTCAAACGATTTAGCGTTCGACCATTTGCGAACACATCATGCCCGGGATGGCCCAGCCACCCCGGGCATGCTTTTTGAAAGGGTAGACCTTGGATATTATCCGCGTTGAGGGTGGCCACGCCATCGGAGGCTCCGTGCCCGTCTCGGGCGCCAAGAACTCCGCACTCAAACTCATGGCGGCAACGCTTCTGGCGCCGGGCAAGACGACGCTGCAGAACGTGCCCGATATTTCCGATGTCCACGTGATGGGCAAGGTGCTCAAGGGTATGGGCGCCACGATCGATGTCCTCGACGAGCACACGCTCGAGATTGATACCTCTCAGGTCGATTCTTGGGAGGCCCCCTACGAGCTTGTTGCCAAGATGCGTGCTTCCACCGCCGTCATGGGGCCCCTGCTGGGTCGCTTCCATCGCGCCAAGATCGCCATGCCGGGCGGCTGCAACCTGGGTGCTCGCAAGATCGATATGCACATTCTTGGTCTTGAGGCCCTGGGCGTCGAGTTTGATACCGCCCACGGCTATATCAACGCCAGCGCGCCTCAGGGCCTGCGCGGCACCACCGTCACGCTCGAGTTCGCCAGTGTCGGTGCGACCGAGAACCTCATTATGGCATCCGTGCGCGCGCAGGGTACCACGGTTATCGACAATGCCGCCCGCGAGCCCGAGATCGTCGATCTCGCCAACATGCTCAACGAGATGGGCGCCAAGATTGTTGGCGCCGGCACTCCCGTCGTGACTATCGAAGGCGTGGAAGAGCTCCATCCTGTTACCCATCGCGTAGTAGGCGACCGCATCGAGGCCGGTACCTTTATCGTTGCCGGTGCGTTGATGGCCGACGATCGCGGTGTCGATGTCACGGGCTTTTGCCCCATTCACTTGGGCATGGTGCTCAAGAAGATGGAGCTCATGGGTATCGACTGCGAGCGCGTCGAGGATGGCGTCCATGTGAACCGTGCCGAGCGTATCAAGCCGGTCGACATCCAGACGCTTCCGTTCCCCGGTTTCCCGACCGACATGCAGGCGCAGATTATGGTGCTCTCCGCCCTTGCCGACGGCAGTTCCGTTATTACCGAAAACATCTTCGAGAATCGCTTTATGTTTGCCTCTGAGCTGGTGCGCATGGGTGCCGACATTCGTATCGAGAGCCATCATGCCATGATTCATGGCGTCAAGGGCTTCTCGGGTGCACAGGTTACCTCGCCCGATCTGCGCGGCGGAGCGGCCCTCGTCGTAGCGGGCTTGATCGCCGACGGGACGACCGAGGTTTCGGCTATCCATCACATCAAGCGCGGCTACGAGCATTTTGTCGAAAAGCTGCAGGCGCTTGGCGCGCATGTCGAGCATGCTACCGTCCCCGATCCCGTCATCTACTAATACAGGTTGCCTATGTTTAATAAAAAGCCCCTCGCGGATACCACCACTCGAAGACCCTCAACTGGTGCGCAGGCCAAGATCTACAGTCGCGATAACGTGGCTCGTTATTCCGAGCGAGCTCGCCAACGTCGCCGTAGCCACACGATTCGTCACGTCGCGCTCATTGTCGTGCTTGGCGTGCTGCTGAGTGCCACTACCGCTGCCGGCCTGTGGTTTGCCACCATTATGGGCAAGCTCGGCGATTCTAATGTCATTACCGACAATCTGCGTCGGGTTCTGGTTGACACCGATGAGGCAAAGGATCCGTTCTACGTGCTGCTTCTTGGCACCGACGGCCGTCCGGGCGAGGATACGTATCGTGCCGACTCGATTATCCTGGCACGCATCGACCCCACGCAAAAGCAGGCGACGCTCATTTCCGTTCCGCGCGACACCAAGGTCGAGTACAAGGGCGAGACCATGAAGATCAACGCCTGCCATACCGTTGGCGGCGCCGAGGCCATGGTCGAGGCGGTCAACGAACTGTGCGGTGTTCAGATTTCCCACTATGCCGAGGTCAGCTTCGACGGTATGCAGGCGCTGATTGATTCGGTTGGCGGTATCGACATTAACGCAACCGATGATGTTGACGACCCCGAGCACCTGGATATTAAGATTACCGCTGGCCAGCAGCATATGGACGGTGCCACCGCCCTTACCTATGCCCGCTGCCGCTACACCTATGCCGACGGCGATTACACGCGCATGCGCCACCAGCGTCAGGTGCTTGGCGCCCTTGCCAACCAGATTCTCAATAACTTCGATGCCACGAAGATCTTTGGCCTGGTTAATTCGCTGTCCGATATGCTCGTAACCGATATGAGCGTTCAGGATATCGTGGCTACGGTCAATGCCATGCGCGGTATGGATGTCGACGGTATCTACTCGGCCAACCTGCCCTCGTACGCCGACGACAGCACCATGATCGACGGTGTGAGCTACGTCTTTGTCTACGAGGACGAGCTCAAGGAAATGATGGAGCGCGTCGATGCCGGCAAGGATCCCAAGGGTCCCAACACCATGGGTCTTTCCGACGGTTCCAGCTCTACGATCGGTGACCTCAGCAACAACACGTCTGACGACTACGCAAACGGTACCGCAACCTCATCGGTCAGCTCTGACGATTCTGATGACTCAAGCGATTCGAGCGATTCGGACTACTACGAAGAGCCCACCGGTGACGGCAACGGCTACGAAGCCAACTACTAAGTTACGGCGTTTTACCAAACGCCGTAACGACTCGACGCTGCGCGCCGCCCAAGGCGACAATTTGTCATTCAAAAGGCAGGGCATGACCAGAAGGTCAATGCCCTGCCTTTTTCATGCCAACTTGTTCGCCTTGGACGTCGCTCGCTGACGTTGGCTCAACCTGCGATGTTGACTACTCCCCTTGTATCAAAAACCGCCCCGTTCTCGGTTGAGGACGGGGCGATTCGTCTTTTGGACTTGTGCAGCCAGGCTTATGCAAAGCGGGAGACGAGCTCCTGGAGCACGTCGGTCATCTTGACGAGCGAACTGACCGGGACGAATTCGTTGACGCCGTGGTAGCAATAGCCGCCGGTGGAAAGGTTGGGGCAGGGCAGACCGCGGAACGACAGCTGCGCGCCGTCGGTGCCGCCGCGAATCGGCAGCACTTGGGGCTCAACGCCGCAGGCAAGGTAGGCTTCCTTGGCAACATCAATAAGCTCGGGAAAGTCACAAACGATCTCGGCCATATTTCGATATTGCTGCTTAATCTCGACCGTCACGCGCTCCTCACCCAGACGCTGGTTGAGCATCGAGGCGGCGGCATCAATAAGGTCGAGTTTCTGCTGGAACTTGGCGGCGTCATGGTCGCGGACGATGTAGCGCGCTGTGGCGTGATCGACGGTCGCAGATACACCCTCAAGGTGATAAAAGCCCTCGTAGCCTTCCGTATACTCCGGGCGCTGCACGTAGGGGAGCAACGCGTTGAAGTCGCAGAACAGATTGCCTGCGTTGACCATACGGCCCTTGGCGTCGCCCGGGTGGATGGACTGGCCCTCAAAGCGGACGGTCGCCTCGGCGGCGTTAAAGCACTCCCACTCCAGCTCGCCGATGGGGCCGCCGTCGACCGTGTAGGCGTACTTGCAGCCAAAGGTATCGATATCCAACAGCTCGGCTCCGTGGCCGATCTCCTCGTCAGGGCAGAAGCAAATGCCGAGTGCGGGATGGGGCAGAGAAGGGTCCTGAGCGATACGTGCGACAAGCGACATGATCTCGGCGACGCCTGCCTTGTCGTCCGCGCCCAGCAGCGTGGTGCCATCGCTGCAGACCAGGTCCTCACCCGCGAGGTCGTTCAGGGCGGGAAGCTTGACGGTACTCATGGCAACGGGCTTACCGTCAACCGTGCCGCAGACCAGGTCGCCGCCTTCGTAGTGTACGATGTGCGGCTTCACGCCGGCGCCCGGTGCAACTTCGGTGGTGTCGAGATGGGCGATCAGGCCCAGGGCGGGCTTGTCCTCAGCGCCCGCACTTGCGGGGATATGCGCGCAGACATAGGCATGCTCGGTCACGTGGGCATCTTCCGCACCAAGCTCGCGCAGCTCTTCAGCCAGCACGTTGGCAAGATCAAACTGAACGGCGCTCGAGGGTACCTGGTCGCAGTTTGCATCCTCGGACTGCGTGTTGATCTGGACGTAGCGCAAAAAGCGCTCGAGGACATCGGGGTTTGTGGTGGTGTTTTCCATAAAGATCGCTCCAATCTTGGTCGTCGTGTGCAACAAGAACTCTAGCACGGTATGCCACGGCATACCGCGACGCTTGGATGGGGTAGAATCAGCCATTGAATGCAGAAGGGACGGAAGATCATGGATACGACAAATAGCTCGCGCGAACTACATCTGACGGTGGCGAACGAAGACTACTTGGAGTGCATGGTTCGCATTGAAAGCGAAGAGGGGGAAACCAACGGCGTGCGATCGGTCGACATCGCGCAGCGCCTTGGCGTCTCCAAGGCATCGGTCAATAAAGCGGTTTCGGCGCTCAAGGCATCCGAGCTTGTCGAGCAATCGCACTACGGCAAGGTAGTCCTGACCGATCGCGGCCGCGAGGTTGGCACGGCTATCTGGTACCGTCATCGCCTCGTCCGCACGTTTTTGGTTCAGGAGCTCGGTGTCGAATTTGAGCGAGCCGATTCCGAGGCCTGCATGATGGAGCATGCGCTATCCGAGGACACGATGAACCGCTGGCTCGCCTATCTCGAAAAGCAAGGAATCAGCGTCGAGGAATAGCGGGATATATATGGATACGAGTTATTACAATCGCTTTGGTGCCGAGGAACTTACGCGCCGCTTGTCGAGCGAGACCTTGTTGGCGCAGGGCCCCATGGGCAGTGTTCTGTTGAGTGAGTACGATGCCGCCGACATTCCACCGGCGTTTTGGAATCTGGCAGAGCCGCAGACCGTTTCTCGCATCCATCGCTTGTATGTCGCCGCCGGCGCGCAGGTGCTCATTACCAACACCTTTCAGGCATCGAGCTATGCCCTCAAGCACGACCAGATTTCGCCGTCCGTGGCGGAGGTCAATCGCGGGGCCGTCGACGATGCTCGCCAGGCGCACCCTCAGCTGCTGCTGGGCTCGATGGGCCCGATCGGTATTGAGTGGTTTGCCGAGGACTCTGCCGAGTATCGTGAAATCCGAGGCATTGCGCGCGAACAGGCGCACGCCTTGCTCAATGCCGGCGTTGACGGTCTGCTGATCGAGACGGTGACGTCTATCCGTAATTTGCAGCCCATGCTTGCCGGCGCTCGAGATGCCGCCGACGGCATGCCTGTTCTGGTGAGTTTTGTCGTTGACGATAAAGGCGACCTGTTGGGCGATGGCCTCAACATCGAGGCAGCCGTTTTGTACGCCGAAAAACACGGCGCAAACTCGGTTGGTGTCAATTGCTGTTCGCTTGCGGCCGCGAACGCGGCGGTGCCCAGGATGGTTGCATCGGCGACTACTCCCGTCACGGTGCGTCCCAACGTAGGCGATCCGGTCCAGACTCAGGATGGCCCCGTATGGCACGAGAACCCCGAAGCTTTCGCGCGCGCATGCATCGAATGGAGACATGCCGGTGCCGCAATGGTGGGCAGTTGCTGTGGAACCACGGCAATCACTACGGCAGCGATGGCCGAGGCGCTCGATATATAAAGGGCAAAACCGCTCCATACGGGGCGGTTTTTTTATTGCCTGCATGTCCTCGGCAGCATTTGCCCAAATGGTGAATGCTGGTGCCGGCAGGTTGCCGAGTGTGTATCGCGGGTATACCTCATGCGTACCATGATCCAAACACTGTGAGGTGTCTGCGCGTGTGCGCGATAATTCATTTTGGAACTGACGGTTGGCGCGCTCGCGTCGATGAGGACTTCAATGCCGATAACGTTGCCCGTATCGCCGATGCCGTCGGCGAGTTGTGGCAAAAGACCAATCCGGGCAAAACGGTATATATAGGGTTCGACACTCGGCCCCTGGCGCGCGAGTTCGCTGAGCTTGCGGCGGGTGTGCTAGCAGCGCACGGGCTAGACGCCGTGCTCGCTTCGCGACCTGTTCCGACCCCTGCCCTTACGTGGGCGGCGGCTTATGACGGTGAGGCGTGCGGCGCGCTCATGGTGACGGGGTCCCATCATCCGCAGGGTTATCTGTGTCTCAAGATTCGCATGGGTGACGGCTCGACCGCCAACCAGGATGTCATCGAAGAGCTCGAAGAGACCATGGCTCCCGAGCCAATGGGGATCGAGGGGCAATATCGCACCGCGGATATCATTCCTGACTATATGCAAGCGGTGGCATCGTTTGTCGATGCCGAAGCCATCCGCGCCGCGCACCTGCGCGTGGTTGTTGACCCCATGGGCGGCGCAGCCCAGGGCTATCTAGCCGACTTGCTGCGCGAGCTTGGCGTTGAGGTGCACGAGATTCACGCCGGGCAGGCGCCTGACCAAGAAGATATCTGCCCCGACCCCGTTGAGCCGTGGGTGGACGCTTGCGAGCATACGGTTATCGAGGACGGAGCTTGCGCTGGCCTGGTGACCGACGGCGACGCCGACCGTATCGGCGCGGTTGACGAGCGCGGCAGATATATACATCCGCATCAGATCATGGCGCTCGTTTTGGGCGACTTGGTTCAATTTCGTAATTTGGAGGGGCGCGTCGTCGTCAATCTTTCGTGCTCGACGCTCGTGCGTCGCATTGCCGAGGCGCTTGGCTGCCGCGTGACCGTCAAACCAGTCGGTTTCAAATATATAGCGGCAGAGATGAAGAAGGGTGGCGTCCTCATAGGCGGCGAAGAAGCCGGTGGTATCGGCATCGCCGCGCATATGCCCGAGCGCGATGGAATCCTCGCCTGTCTGATTCTGTGTGAGCTTATGGCAAAGACGGACGCGCCTTTGGGCGTTCTGGTCGACCAACTCGAGGACAGATTTGGTAAGACGAGTTACGGTCGACGCGATTTGCGCCTTGAGGCCGAAGATGCCGAAACGTTGCGAACCCTGCTGCCGGGCGTAAACCCCAAGTCGATTTGTGGCAAGGTACCGCAAAACGTTAGTCATATGGATGGCTTGCGTTTAGCATTCGAGGATGATACGTGGCTGCTGGTCCGTCCTAGCGGGACCGAACCAGTGGTGCGCGTCTACGCCGAGGGGTTCTCAGTGGAAGAGCGTGATGAGTTGCTCGATGCTGGCTGTGCTTTAGCTAGGGGAACGTATCCGCTTTAACCATGAGACTGCCTTATATAAAGAGATGCTCGGCGAGCGGTAGTTAACGGCTGGCAAACGTTAGTCGGATCCCAAATTGTGTAGGAAATGTGTACGCCCAGATTCCCGCCCCCGGCGCCCCTCCGGTCTGGCAATATATCTCCTTGCCGCGCGGCCCGGTC
>NZ_QRQX01000025.1:4788-5201 GCF_003475665.1 Collinsella sp. AF29-7AC | reverse complement strand
GATCAGCCGCCAGGCGTGCACCTTGAGAACCGGATACTGCGAGGATGGACACATTCAGTGTCGCATCCGGGCAGACATCGAACCATTTGAAATGGTCTAACTTGGATTTGTTTTTCGCAAGGCCGCCGAGAGGCGGCCCCGAGAAATTCCTTTTCCTATACTAAAACCATATGAATCGAACGGAACCGATCAGCGATGGACTGAGAGGACCGGACGGGCTCGAAGCCCATACATTTTGGACGGAGAGTTCGATCCTGGCTCAGGATGAACGCTGGCGGCGCGCCTAACACATGCAAGTCGAACGGCACCCACCTCCGGGTGGAAGCGAGTGGCGAACGGCTGAGTAACACGTGGAGAACCTGCCCCCTCCCCCGGGATAGCCGCCCGAAAGGACGGGTAATACCGGATACCCC
>NZ_QRQX01000025.1:0-4778 GCF_003475665.1 Collinsella sp. AF29-7AC | reverse complement strand
TGCCCCCTCCCCCGGGATAGCCGCCCGAAAGGACGGGTAATACCGGATACCCCGGGGTGCCGCATGGCACCCCGGCTAAAGCCCCGACGGGAGGGGATGGCTCCGCGGCCCATCAGGTAGACGGCGGGGTGACGGCCCACCGTGCCGACAACGGGTAGCCGGGTTGAGAGACCGACCGGCCAGATTGGGACTGAGACACGGCCCAGACTCCTACGGGAGGCAGCAGTGGGGAATCTTGCGCAATGGGGGGAACCCTGACGCAGCGACGCCGCGTGCGGGACGGAGGCCTTCGGGTCGTAAACCGCTTTCAGCAGGGAAGAGTCAAGACTGTACCTGCAGAAGAAGCCCCGGCTAACTACGTGCCAGCAGCCGCGGTAATACGTAGGGGGCGAGCGTTATCCGGATTCATTGGGCGTAAAGCGCGCGTAGGCGGCCCGGCAGGCCGGGGGTCGAAGCGGGGGGCTCAACCCCCCGAAGCCCCCGGAACCTCCGCGGCTTGGGTCCGGTAGGGGAGGGTGGAACACCCGGTGTAGCGGTGGAATGCGCAGATATCGGGTGGAACACCGGTGGCGAAGGCGGCCCTCTGGGCCGAGACCGACGCTGAGGCGCGAAAGCTGGGGGAGCGAACAGGATTAGATACCCTGGTAGTCCCAGCCGTAAACGATGGACGCTAGGTGTGGGGGGACGATCCCCCCGTGCCGCAGCCAACGCATTAAGCGTCCCGCCTGGGGAGTACGGCCGCAAGGCTAAAACTCAAAGGAATTGACGGGGGCCCGCACAAGCAGCGGAGCATGTGGCTTAATTCGAAGCAACGCGAAGAACCTTACCAGGGCTTGACATATGGGTGAAGCGGGGGAGACCCCGTGGCCGAGAGGAGCCCATACAGGTGGTGCATGGCTGTCGTCAGCTCGTGTCGTGAGATGTTGGGTTAAGTCCCGCAACGAGCGCAACCCCCGCCGCGTGTTGCCATCGGGTGATGCCGGGAACCCACGCGGGACCGCCGCCGTCAAGGCGGAGGAGGGCGGGGACGACGTCAAGTCATCATGCCCCTTATGCCCTGGGCTGCACACGTGCTACAATGGCCGGTACAGAGGGATGCCACCCCGCGAGGGGGAGCGGATCCCGGAAAGCCGGCCCCAGTTCGGATTGGGGGCTGCAACCCGCCCCCATGAAGTCGGAGTTGCTAGTAATCGCGGATCAGCATGCCGCGGTGAATGCGTTCCCGGGCCTTGTACACACCGCCCGTCACACCACCCGAGTCGTCTGCACCCGAAGTCGCCGGCCCAACCGAGAGGGGGGAGGCGCCGAAGGTGTGGAGGGTGAGGGGGGTGAAGTCGTAACAAGGTAGCCGTACCGGAAGGTGCGGCTGGATCACCTCCTTTCTAGGGAGATAAATCTTCTAGAGAGATCAACTTAACTCGAATAGAGGGCAGGAGCCCGTCCGGTGGATGTCGCCCGGGGGAAGTCCCCGCAGCACCCGGTCCCCGGGGTCGCACCCGCGTACCTTGAGAGCCGCATAGCGATAGGAGAGAGATGGAAGATCCAATTCTTCCAGACTCGATTCTTTTCTGCGATTTATCAGACAGAATGATAGCAATCATTCATCCGATCCAAACAAGAAGAATTCACTTATAAATGAGTGAGGAGCATCTGATCGCGAGCACAGTGAAGACACTGTGCCGCGGTATGAGATACCCGAATTGCGACATACGAGCGCTATTCATGATATCGATTAATTAACTTTAGCGACACGTGGATATCCCGCGGGCCCGATGCGGTCCCGCAAGATACCACGGGCGCACGGCGGATGCCTTGGCACAGGGAGCCGATGAAGGACGCGGCAAGCTGCGATAATCCCCGGCGAGGAGCACACATCCTTCGACCCGGGGGTCTCCGAATGGGCGAACCCATCCACAGCAGTGTGGATATCCCGACCCCGAACGCATAGGGGCCGGGAGGACAACCCGGGGAACTGAAACATCTAAGTACCCGGAGGAGAGGAAATCAATCTCGAGACTCCCCGAGTAGCGGCGAGCGAAAGGGGACCGATGGCCAAACCGTCGAGCGGGCATACCCGGCAGGGGTTCCGCCGGCGGGGTTGCAGGGCCGCGCATCCGGGGGCTGCCGCCCCCGGGCGCAGGTCCGGCTGGGGAGCGGAACGGCATGGGAGGGCCGGCCGCAGCGGGTGACAGCCCCGTACGCGAACCCAGACCGGACGGCGCGACGCGGTCCCTGAGTAGGGCCGGGCACGTGAAACCCGGTCCGAACCTGGGTGGACCACCATCCAAGCCTGAGTACTACCCTGTGACCGATAGCGCACCAGTACCGTGAGGGAAAGGTGAAAAGCACCCCGGGAGGGGAGTGAAACAGTACCTGAAACCGTGCGCCCACGAGCAGTCGGAGCACCTATACGGTGTGACGGCGTGCCTTTTGTAGAATGAGCCAGCGAGTCGCTGGCGCGGGGCGAGGTTAACCGAAAGGGAGCCGTAGCGAAAGCGAGCCTTAACAGGGCGACTTGAGTCCCGCGCCGCGGACGCGAAGCCGGGTGAGCTATCCGTGGGCAGGCTGAAGCGGGGGTAAGACCCCGTGGAGGGCCGAACGCACGTCGGTTGAAAACGGCGGCGATGACCTGCGGATAGGGGTGAAAGGCCAATCAAACCCGGAGATATCTCGTTCTCCCCGAAATAGCTTTAGGGCTAGCGTCGCGCGTTCACCGCCGGAGGTAGAGCACCGGATGGACGAGGGGGCTTCGCCGCCTACCGAATCCAACCGAACTCCGAATGCCGGCGGCCCAGAGCGCGGCAGTCAGAGCATGTGGGCTAAGCTGTGTGCTCGAGAGGGAAACAGCCCGGACCGCCCGCTAAGGTCCCCAAGTTCCAGCCGAGTGGCAAAGGATGTGCGTCCGCCCAGACAACCAGGATGTTGGCTTAGAAGCAGCCATGCATTCAAAGAGTGCGTAACAGCTCACTGGTCGAGTGGACATGCGCCGACAATACACGGGGCTAAGCTGGACACCGAAGCGGCGGGATTTTGATTTTCAGAATCGGTAGGGGAGCTTCCCATGGGCGGTGAAGCCGCCGGGCGACCGGCGGTGGAGCGCATGGGAGTGAGAATGCTGGCATGAGTAGCGAGAGACGAGAGAGTAACTCGTCCGCCGTGAACCCGAGGTTTCCTGGGCAAGGCTAATCCTCCCAGGGTCAGTCGGGGGCTAAGGCGAGGCCGGAAGGCGTAGCCGACGCGCAGCAGGCAGACATTCCTGCACCGCGCACGCGGCGCTACGACCGACGGGGCGACGGATGGGGGTGGCTCGGCGGGGTTCTGGACGTCCCCGTGATGGAGCGCGGCCCGCGGACCAGGGAAATCCGGTCCGCACACAGGGCGAGGCTCCGGACGAAGCGATCAAGCGAAGCGAGTGAGCCCGAGGTCCCTAGAAAAACCCCTAGGCAGGCGCGTGCGCGCCCGTACCGCAAACCGACACAGGTGGGTGGGTAGAACATACCGAGGCGATCGGGTCAACCATGGTCAAGGAACTCGGCACAATGGCCCCGTAACTTCGGGAGAAGGGGTGCCCGCGCGTACGTGAACCGGCTTGCCCGGGGAGCGGAGGCGGGCCGCAGTGGAGAGGCCCAAGCGACTGTTTACCAAAAACACAGGACTCTGCAGAAGCCGCAAGGCGACGTATAGGGTCTGACGCCTGCCCGGTGCCGGAAGGTCACGCGGAGGAGTTAGCGCATCGCGCGAAGCCCCGAAGCCAAGCCCCGGTAAACGGCGGCCGTAACTATAACGGTCCTAAGGTAGCGAAATTCCTTGTCGGGTAAGTTCCGACCTGCACGAAAGGCGCAACGACTTGGGCGCTGTCTCGACCATGGACCCGGTGAAATTGCACTGGTCGTGAAGATGCGACTTACCCGCGGAAGGACGGAAAGACCCCGTGAACCTTCACTGCAGCTTGGCATTGGCCGCTGGTCCCGCGTGTAGAGGATAGGCAGGAGGCATCGATCCGGAGGCGCCAGCCCCCGGGGAGCCGCCCTTGGAATACTGCCCTCGCGCGACCGGCGTCCTAACCCGAGGCCGTCAACCGGCTCGGGGACCGTGCCAGGCGGGCAGTTTGACTGGGGCGGTCGCCTCCTAAAGGGTAACGGAGGCGCGCGAAGGTCCGCTCGGGACGGTCGGCAACCGTCCTTTTGAATGCAAGAGTACAAGCGGGCTTGACTGCGAGGCCCACAAGCCGAGCAGGTGCGAAAGCAGGCTCTAGTGATCCGGCGGCCCCGAGTGGGTGGGCCGTCGCTCAACGGATAAAAGGTACTCCGGGGATAACAGGCTGATCTTGCCCAAGAGTCCACATCGACGGCAAGGTTTGGCACCTCGATGTCGGCTCATCGCATCCTGGGGCTGGAGCAGGTCCCAAGGGTACGGCTGTTCGCCGTTTAAAGCGGTACGCGAGCTGGGTTCAGAACGTCGTGAGACAGTTCGGTCCCTATCCTCCGTGGGCGCAGGAGAATCGATGGAGGCTGCCCCCAGTACGAGAGGACCGGGGTGGACGCACCTCCGGTGAACCGGTTGTCGACCAACGGCACGGCCGGGTAGCCGCGTGCGGCGCGGATAACCGCTGAAGGCATCTAAGCGGGAAGCCGTTCCAGGGATTAGTTCTCCTTCCGGTAAGGGCCCAGGTAGACTACCTGGTCGATAGACGGCAGGTGCAAGGACGGCGACGTCCTCAGCCGAGCCGCACTAATCGCCCGAGCTCTTCCGGAACCGCACCTCGCGGCCCGCGGGAC
>NZ_QRQX01000024.1:574-26000 GCF_003475665.1 Collinsella sp. AF29-7AC | reverse complement strand
CGAGATGCGTTTGCGAAAGTGGTCAATTTTAGATTAGCGCTAACACCCATGGACAGCAGCGCCTCGCTTCCGAACGCCCGGTATACCCACTGCCATTCTCTCACGGTCTCGCGGGGGACGGACAGGGCCTCGGCCGCCGGCTTGCAGCCGACGCCGGCGTCGAAGAGCTCGACGGCCCGCCTCCTGGACTCCAGGTCGTGCTTCACCCTGAGGTCTATACTCATGGAAAACCTCCCATTTCCCGATGTCCAAGAAATGGGAGGCAGTTCACAGGCACCTTTCTGGTGGTTTTTTATTGCTCCAGCATTCAGTTCGTACTCGAACCCGATTCTTTACGAGAAAGGGTTCGGGTACGTTTTTTGTTTATCGGAAATTCTGCGGAAGGACTACTCGGAACGGTAAACAGGAACGAACAGAGGCAGGGCATCATCGTGGTGATGGTATCCTGCCTTTTGTTTTGCGGGATCAAGGTCGCTTTATGCGAACTTGATCGCCACTTATATGGGGCATTGATGGCAATTGCTTCGTACGTGCATACCGGGAGCCTGTACACCTCTGGCAAGGCGTAAAACACTAGACTTTGTTCCAAAGTCCGTGTGCTAAGGGGGCAGGCCCCTTAGAATTCCTGTGGAGTGTGTACGCACGCACGCTGGAAAACGGCAAAATTTCGCTATATCAGGGCGTTCTATCATTGGAGAGTATGGTATACACGGCTTAGTTCAACAAATAAGAATTTATATATAAAGGAGAATATTGATGAAACTGTTTTTATGTTCTCACTTTTCAAGTGTAGGAAGTCTGATAAAGGAAGAAATTGAAAATAAAAAAGTCGCATTTATTCCAACAGCTTCGCTGCGTGAAGGCTACACCGGTTATGTCGGCTCGGCTCGAAAATTATTCAAAAAGTTGGGAGCAATCGTAACTGAAATTGATATTTCAACGGAGGCTTATTCAACGATACAGTCTCTTTTTGAAGATGCGGATGTGATCTATTTTACCGGCGGAAATTCTTTTTTCCTTATAGACCAGCTCCGTAAAACGGGAACGGATGAGCTGTTGAAGAAAGAATTGGCAAAGGGAAAACTGATGATTGGTGAATCGGCAGGTGCGATTGCATGCGCTCCAAGCATCCAATATATCGAGCAAATGGATGAAATGCCGGAGGACTACTCACAAGAAGATGATTCAGGGCTTAATTTGATTGATTTCTATGTTCTTCCGCATTATCTCACAGCACCATTTAAGAAAGTTACCGAGAAAATAATGGCTGAGTTTTCGGACTTGAATCTATGCCCAATTAACAACCGTCAGGGAATTGTAATTGATGGTGAAGGTTCAAAGGTAATTTGCAAAGACTAATTTGAAAATTCCAGTTTGCTGCACTCGTTCCTAGCAGGGTTTGGGGCAGGCACGCCCCAACAAGAAGCTGTCCCAAAGGGGCAAGAATGGGGACTGCGGATGATTTCTTGGACCGTTACGCGGCCCTTCCCAGCGCGGAGCGGAACTCAGCCGGCGTGCGGCCACCGAGCGCATCGCTGCGCCTCTCCGTATTATATCGACCGATCCAGCCCCCGAGCTCCTCGATGAAGCGGGCGGGGGTCCAGTCCGACCAGTCCCTGCCGTGCCAGAACTCCTTCTTGAGCAGGCCGAAGAAGCCCTCCATCGCCGCGTTGTCCGGGCTGCAGCCCTTGGCGGACTGGATTGGCTACACTGATGTGGACAGTTCCGGGAGGGGCGCAAGAGACGGGAAGGCCGTGTGCGCGTTCCTGCGCGAGGGCCGCGGGGAGGGGCTGCCTGGGTACGGCGCCTGTCAACTCGGTCTACGTCTTTGATGACCGGGTCGTACTCAATATCAACTTCACGGATGATGCCAAAACGGTCACCCGTGAGGAAGTGTTGGGTTCGAGTGCTATGGACAATGTTCCAGCATGCTGGGATCGAACTCGCTAGCCGGAATCACACGGTACCCGTGACGCAGCAGCAGATCGACAAAAACGCCGTTACCCTTGGTGATCGTACCGCTGAACGTGCCGTCGTAGATGCGACCCGCGCCGCACGAGGGGCTACGGTCTTGAAGGATGCAGGCAGCGATCTCGGACGGGCCGCCAAAGTGCTCGCACATATCGAGCGCACGCTGGGCACCTAGGCGAAACTCGCGATCGACAGAGACGCCCTCGCAGGTACGGACCTCACCGTCCACAATCTCGGACGGCTTGCGCGGCGTAGGCAGACCGCCAAAAACCTCGGGGCACACCAGCAGGACCTCGGTCCCCGTACGCTCGCAAGCCTCGACCAGCTTGCGATGGTAATTGTCAAGTCCGTTATACTTGCAGCTCTCGCCCATCAAGCAGGCACTCACCACGATCTTCATTTGCATCTCCCTCAAGCAGAACGCCCCATTTGAGATGGACACTCAAATGGGGCGTTCGACACTGCGCAGGCAGCCTTACTGCTGCTTTGGCATCAGTGGATTCTCGCGCGTAAGAAGATTCATAAACTCCTCGCCCGTGATCGTCTCCTTCTTGTACAGATAACGAGCCAGCTCATGGAGCTTGAACTTGTTCTCCTTCAGAATCTGCAAGGCACGATCGTGCGCATCCTCAATCAGCTTGGCGACAATCGCGTCCACGCGCTCGGCCGTACCGGGGGCGCAGGTGAGCGACGTGTCCTGGTTGAGGTACGCGTTCTGCACGGTACCGAGCGCCATCATGCCAAACTCTTCGGACATACCAAAGCGCGTCACCATGTTGCGGGCGAGCTTGGTGGCCTGCTCGATATCGTTGGCCGCGCCGGTCGTCATCTCGCCAAAGATGAGCTCCTCAGCAGCGCGTCCGCCGCAATAGACGGCGAGCTTGTCCAAGACCTCCTGGCGTGTGGTCAGGAAGCGCTCATCCTCCTCGACCTGCATGGTGTAGCCCAGAGCGCCGCTCGTGCGCGGCACGATAGTGATCTTCGTGACCGGCGCAGAACCCTTCTGGCGAGCGGCAACGATGGCGTGGCCGATCTCGTGGTAGGAAACGACCTGCTTCTCGTGGTCGGACAGCACCGTGGACTTGCGCTGCTGACCGGCGATGACGACCTCCACCGACTCCTCAAAATCGTCCTGCGTGGCGCGCTTGCGCCCTTCGCGAACTGCGCGCAGGGCGCCCTCGTTGATGATGTTGGCCAGGTCGGCGCCCGAGGCACCGGGCGTGGCGCGGGCGATCGCAGTCAGGTCGATCGGGGGCTGCGTCTTCACGCTCTTGGCATGGAGCTCAAGGATGTTCTTGCGGCCGGTCAGGTCGGGCAGCTCAACGGGGATGCGGCGATCAAAACGGCCGGGGCGCAACAGGGCCGGGTCAAGGCTGTCGGGTCGGTTGGTAGCAGCGAGAACGACGATACCCTTGTGGTTATCGAAGCCGTCCATCTCGGTCAGCAGCTGGTTGAGCGTCTGCTCGCGCTCGTCGTTGCCACTAAAGCCGCCACCATCGCGCTTCTTGCCGATGGTATCGATCTCATCGATAAAGACGATGCACGGGGCCTTTTCCTTGGCCTGCTTAAACAGATCGCGAACCTTAGCGGCGCCACGGCCAACGAACATCTCAACAAACTCAGAACCAGAAATACTAAAGAACGGCACGCCCGCCTCGCCGGCAACAGCCTTGGCAAGCAGGGTTTTACCGGTACCCGGAGGGCCAACAAGGAGAGCACCGCGCGGCAGCTTGGCGCCGATCTCCTCGTAGCGCTGCGGCTTCTCCAGAAAGTCGACGACCTCCTTGAGAGATTCCTTGGCCTCTTCCTGGCCGGCGACATCCTTAAAGGTCACGCCCACGTCCTTGGAGGCGATCACGCGCGCACCGGACTTGCCCAGTCCACCGCCGCCAAAACCACCGCCGCCAAAGTTCATCGACGGACCGTCATCACCCATGGCCTTTTTCATGCGGCGGTTGAGCCACCAGCCGATCAGGAAGAAAATCGCTATGGGAAGAATGAGGGTGAGCAGGTAGTAGGTCATCAGACCCGAGTTCTTATCGGGAACGACCGACTCAAGCGAGGCGCCAGATTCAAGCACGCGATCGGTAAAGCCCGCATCATTCGGAACACCGGTCGTCTTGTAGGCGATGTTCTCGTCCTCGCCCTTCTTGGTGTAATAAATCGTGTAATCGTCCGTGTTGTACTCGACCTTGTCGACACTCTTCTTATCGAGCGCTTTGACAAACGTCGAGTAATCGGTCTTCGTAATCTGCTGCGTGTGACCGATGTTGGGGAACAGAACGGTCGAGAGCACGAGGTAGACGACGAAGGCGATGAGCACGTAGAGGATCATATTCCGTCTACGTTTATTGTCATCCATCTCCATCTGCTTGAACTCCATCTACTGGGGTTGATAATCTTTTCTAGAATACCCAACCCGGACGGCGATAAACCGACGCCGGGCACGAAAGGACAGAGATGGCATCACTGGAAGTCGGCAAGGTTCAAATCTATACGGGCGACGGCAAGGGCAAGACGACGGCTGCGCTGGGGCTCGCACTGCGCGCCACGGGCTATGGACTTAACGTGCTCATGCTTCAGTTTGCCAAGAAGCTACACTGCGCCGAACATGACGCAGCACCTCGATTGGGGCTACGCATCGTACAAGCCGACCGCGACACGCCCGAAGCCTGTGCCGCACAGATCATGGAGCTGGCGCGCGAGCAGATTAGCCAAGTTGACGTGCTGATATTGGATGAACTGGGAGAAGCCATGCGACGGGGGTTTGTGACGCGCGAAGATGTCGAAGCGTTGATCGCGATGAAACCGACCACCACGGAGCTCGTGCTCACCGGCCGCGGATTGCTGCCCCTCGCCGACCTTGCCGACCTAGTAACCGAAATGCGCCCCGTCAAACACTACTTCGACGAAGGCCTCCTAGCCCGCCAAGGCATCGAATACTAGCCATTGCGGACGTCCCCAATGGCTAGGCAGTGGCGCGGCCTAGCCAGTTGCCGCTGTGATGATAGACGGTGAACATCGTGGCGGTTATTACCCAGGTTACGGGGTAGACCAGCAGCAGATGCTCGAGCGAGGGGTCGAGCGGCATAATCGCGAACACCCACGCCACGCGGAGCACGACCGTGCCGAATATCGTGAGCATCATAGGCTGGAAGCTCACGCCAGCGCCGCGGATGGAGCCGGACGCGTTTTCGATAATCGAGAAGATCGCGTAGAACGGCGCGATGAAATGAAGAATCGTCGTGGTGTAGGCCGAAATTGCGGCATCGTCGATAAACAGACGCGAAAGCGGGCCCGAGAATACCAGCAGCACGGCAGACAGGCCACCGATAAGCACAAATGAAAGCACGAGCGACGTGTGGTATCCCTTTCGCATGCGATCGTAATTGCGCGCACCAAAGTTCTGCGCCGAGAACGTAGTAATCGACACACCAAGCGCCTCGGTCACCATCCAGATAATGCCGTCCAGGCGACCGGAAAGACCCCAAGCGGTCGTGACATCGGCTCCAAACGAGTTGACCGACACCTGAATCAAAACGTTGGAGATCGAATACGCCGCAGACTGAACGCCCAGCGGCAAACCGCACGAAAGCATGCTCTTGCAAATGCCGCGATCGATACCGAGTTTGGATAGCGACAACCGCCACGCCCCCGGAGCGCGCATCATGCGGATCACAATCATCGTGGCATTGGTGCAGATAGTCAGCGCCACCGCGATGCCGCAGCCCAGCGCTTCCATGTGCAGCACGGCGACAAAAAGAATGTCGAGCGCCACGTTGACGAAGCAGCCGGAGGCAATAATGACCGCCGGACCGCGCGTGTCGCCCACGGCGCGCAACAGCGCCGTCCCCATATTGAGCAGCAGCGCTGCAAACATGGCGGCAAAGTAGCAACGGGCATACGCCACACCCTCGGTCAGCAGCTCATGCGGTGTATTCATCAGCACAAGCATCGGCTCGACAAACACCATGCCCAGAATGGAAATGACAATGCCGCCCACCAGCGCGAGCGTCATGGCCGTATGGACCGATCGGCTCAAGCGCTCGTCATCATGCTGACCAAAAAACTGGCCGGTAATAACGGCACATCCAGCACCAACACCGACGCAAAAACCAATGCAGAGCTCCGTAAGCACCATCGTGGCCTGAATGCCACCCAGCGCGAGCTTGCCGCCAAACTGACCGACAATATAGGTACCGATAAGCGTGTATGCCTGCTGAAAGAACGAACTAAAGAAGATGGGGACGCACAGCGACAGCAGCTGCTGCCAAATAACGCCATGCGTTACATCGATAGCCGTAGATTTCTTAGCCACACGCCCTCCCCACTAGCGTACGTCATACAACAAAACGGCATTTTAAGACCAAAGCCAATACCAGCTTAGCACCGACCGGCGTAGGCCGAAACGCCCCGAACCAGAGTCCGGTGCGAACTATCTGCCTAGTGATACAGCCCCGGCTGGTAGTGGTACTCGTTGCTCACATGCGGGCACAGCTGCCAAAAGGCGACAGCACTTGCCGCGGCCACGTTGAGTGAATCGACCCCATGCGCCATCGGAATACGCACAGCGCGGTCGCAGCCTGCAATGGTCTTGGCGCCCAAGCCAGCACCCTCGGTGCCCATAAAGATTGCCAGGCGGTCAATCTCCTGGAGCGCGGGATCGTCCAGCGACACCGAATCATCCGTCAACGCCATAGCGGCACACGAAAAGCCGGCATCGTGCAGCGCCGCCAGCCCATCATGCGGCCATACGCGCGCCTCGCTGCCAATGCGCGTCCAGGGCACCTGGAACACCGTGCCCATGCTCACGCGGGCCGAGCGACGGTACAGCGGGTCACAGCAAGTGGGGCTCACCAAAATACCGTCGACGTTCAGCGCAGCCGCCGAGCGGAAAATCGCACCGACGTTGGTGTGGTCGACAATGCCCTCGAGCACGCACACGCGCACCGGGCGCTCCCCCGCCGCCTCGACGACGCCACTCAAGAACTCGGCTACCGGAATTTGTCGCGGGCGACGAAATGCCGCGAGCGCACCGCGCGTCACGTTAAAGCCCGTCAGCTGCTCCATGAGTTCCATGGAGGCAACGAACACAGGAACCGGACCCGCGCCCTCGCGCACAACCAGGCGCTCAAACAGCGGCATCATCTGATCGAGCCAGCGCTCGCCCAAAAGAAAGCTCACCGGCTCGTATCCGGCGCGAACCGCGCGCTCGATGACCTTGGCACTCTCGGCGATAAAAATGCCCTTTTGCGGCTCCAGCACGCAGCGCAGCTCGCGCTCGGTCAGTCGCACGTAGGCATCGAGCCGCTCGTCCTCGAGCGAATCAATTCGCAGCACCTCAACGGCATCAGTCATAGCAGCCAGCCCGCACCCTTCTTTACAGCACCTATACAAACATCGGGGCAACGCCATGCGCTGCCCCGCCACTCATTCCAACCCGATAATACCGAAGGGGTAATCGGGTTTACGCATCAACGCGACGATACGTCACGAACTCATATTTGAGGCCCTCATCGCCCTCTCCGGCAGCGACAACCGCCGATTCGCTGGCCCGCGCAATCTCCCACGCGGGGTCGGCATCCAAATCGGGAAAGTACGTATCCACGTCACGCACGCAATGGTTATGTGTAACCTCGGCCTCAGCGCAATACGGCAAAAACTGCCGATACACCTCGCCGCCACCGATCACCCACGCAACGGGCTCATCGGCTACCGCGGCGAGCGCTTCGTCGACGCTATGCACCACGTCGACGCCCTCGGCAGCAAAGTCCTCATCGCGCGTGAGCACGATATTACGACGGTTCTTGAGCGGACGCCCGCCGGGAAAACTCAGCAGCGTCTTGCGTCCCATAATGACCGGGCAGCCTTTGGTGCACGCCACAAAATGGCGCATGTCGGCACGGTTGGACACCACCATGTCGCCCTCGCACCCAATACCCCAGTCATCGCACACGGCGACAATGGCAGAAAGCTTACACGTCATGCGCGTCACCTACACCGCAATGGGGATGTTCTTGACCTGCGGGCCGTGCTCATAGCCCTCGACGATCAGATCATCGGTCGTAAACGCATAGAAGTCATGTACATCGGGGTTAAGCGTTACCTTAGGCGCGGCAAACTGCGGACGCTCGATAAGCTCGCGGACGATATCGACATGACGGTCGTAAATGTGGGCATCGGCGATCACATGCAGCAGCTCGCCGGGAATCATATCGACCGATTGCGCGACCATCATCAGCAAGATGGCGTACTGGCACACATTCCAGTTGTTCGCGGCCAAAATGTCCTGGCTGCGCTGGTTGAGAATCATGTTGAGCGTCGGTTTGTCATCCTGCGGGCGCTGCGTCACGTTATACGTCACGCTGTAGGCGCACGGATACAGGTGCATCTCGGACAGGTCACTAAACACATAGGTGTTCGTCATGATGCGGCGGCTGTACGGCGTGTTCTTAAGGTCGTACAGCACGCGATCCATCTGGTCAAAGTCGCCCTCGGCATAATGGCTCTTCTGACCAATCTGATACCCGTAGGCCTTGCCGATGGAGCCAGTCTCGTCGGCCCACTCATCCCAAATATGACTGTTGAGATCATGCACGTTATTGGACTTCTTTTGATAGATCCATAGGATCTCATCCATGGCAGATTTGAGGGCCGTACGACGCAGGGTAAGCGCCGGAAACTCCTCACGCAGGTCATAGCGTGCCGTGACACCAAAGTTTTTAATGGTATAGGCAGGGGTGCCGTCCTCCCACACCGGGCGGACCTTTTGGCCCTCGGTGGTGGTGCCATGGTCCAGAATATCGCGGCACATGGTTACAAACTGTTGATCAGCCTTGCTCATTGACCCTCCTGTCAGTCGCCTATAAGCGAGATTCATTGTAGCCCAGGCACATGCGGCCCCACAGCCCAAACATAAGCCCTCATTTTCTGGCATATGCCAGAAATTCATTGCATAAATCTGCGCGTTCGCTATTCTATTGTTGACATATGTCAGATAAGGAGAGCACATGGCAGGAAGACGCGAGAAACTGCGCCGCGTCGGGATCATCCCCGAATACCGCGGCTTTACCCCCGACGGCCTTGCCAGTGGAGACGCCATCGACATGACGGTCGACGAGCTCGAAGTCCTGCGGCTGTGCGACCTGGAAGGCCTCAATCAGGAGGCCGTCGCCCAGCACATGGGCATCGCACGCGCCACGGTGGCGGCAATTTGCAGTCGAGCGCATCGCAAGGTGGCAAACGCGCTGGTCAACGGACGAGCGCTCATCATCGAGGGCGGCAATATCGCGTACTCCCCCATCACCACAACGACGGCCGCATGGCCAGCAAAGGAGATCGACACCATGAGGGTGGCAACCACGTACAACAACGGCAACATCTTTATGCACTTTGGCCGCAGCGAGCAGTTCAAGATCTACGACATTCAGGACGGCAAGGTGCTCAACGAGCAGGTCGTGGGCACCGGCGGCACCGGCCACGGCGCCCTGGCGGGCTTGCTCGCCAACGGCGGCGTGGACACGCTCATCTGCGGCGGTATCGGCGGTGGCGCTATCAACGCGCTTGCCCAAGCCGGCATCACGGTATACGCAGGTGCCCAGGGCAGCTGCGACGCTTGCGTCGAGGCCCTTATCGCCGGCAAGCTCGCACAGAACGGCGAGGCCACCTGCGGCTGCCACGGCCATGACCACGCCCACGAACATGGCGAGTCCTGCAGCTGCCACGGCCATCACGAGCACGAGGGCCATGAGGGCTGCGGCTGCCACTAACGGCACGGCACCGCGAGCTCGGGGCGCGACGCCGAACGCAACCCAACAACCGAAGCCAACAACAAAGGCCACCCGATAGCTTCCGAGTGGCCTTTGCCATATCAAGCTGGAATTACAGCCCTATTTCTTATTGCGCATCTGCGCTTCCATCTGGCGCAGCAGCTCCATATCGGACTTGGGACCGCCCGTACCCAGGCCGCCCATGCCGCCCAGACCCATAGCGTCCAGCCCAGGGATATTGGGCATGCGCATCTTCTTGCCCTTCTTGCCCTTTTTGCCCTTCTTGCCGCCGGCCTGTGCCTGATTGGCCATCGTGCGCATGCGGCCCATCATCTTGTTCATCTCGCCCCACTGCTTCATAAGGCTGTTGACCTCGGTTGGGGTCACACCGGCGCCCTTGGCGATACGCGCGCGACGCTGGCCGTTGATGATGGAGGGACGCAGGCGCTCCTCCTTGGTCATCGACATGATGATGGCCTCGTTCTTGTCGAAGATGCCCTCGTCCAGGTTACCGCCCATCTGGTTGAGCGCGCGCTGGCCACCGGGGAGCATGCCCAGGATACCCTTCATGCCGCCCATCTTTTTGACGGCTTTCATCTGGTCGAGCATGTCGTTCATGGTAAAGCCCTCGCGCAGCATGCGCTCGGCAGCCTCGAGCTGTTCGGCATCGGCGGCCTCCTGGGCCTTCTCGATGATGCCGACAACATCGCCCATGCCCAAGATTCGCTTGGCCATGCGATCGGGATAGAACGGCTCCAGCGAATCGGGTTTCTCGCCCATGCTCACGAACTTGATGGGCTTGCCGGTCACCTGACGCACCGAAAGCGCGCCACCGCCACGGGCATCGCCGTCGAGCTTGGAGATAATCACACCATCAAAGTCGGTGCGCTCGGCAAACGTCGAGACCACGTTGACGATGTCCTGGCCGGTCATGGCGTCGACGACCATCAGCACCTGGTCGGGCTTGACGGCCTTCTTGATGTCGACGGCCTCCTGCATCATCTGCTCGTCGATCTGCAGACGACCGGCGGTATCGACGATGACCACGTCACGCAGGTGGTCGACGGCCTCCTGGATGGCGCCCTTGGCGATGTCGATCGGGTGCGCTCCGTCACCGCGGAAGACCGGCACGCCGATCTCGCCACCGAGCGTGGCCAGCTGGTCGGCAGCGGCGGGACGGTAGACGTCGCACGCGGCGAGCAGCGGCGAGCGGCCCTGCTTCTTGAGCAGGTAGGCCAGTTTCACGGCCGCCGTGGTCTTACCGGAGCCCTGCAGGCCCACGAGCATGATGACATTGGGAATGCGGTTGCTAAAGACGAGTTTGCTCTCGGTTGAGCCGAGCATCTCGGTGAGCTCGTCGAGCACGATCTTGACGACGTTTTGCGCCGGCGACAGCGACTCCATGACCTCGGCGGTCATGCAGCGCTCCTTGGTCTTGGCGACGAACTCCTTGACGACCTTAAAGTTAACGTCGGCCTCGAGCAGTGCCATGCGAATATCGCGCATGGCCGAAGTAATATCGGCCTCGGTCAGCTTACCCTTGCCGCGCAGGCGGTCAAATGTGTCGTTGAGGCGATCGCTCAGGGAATCAAACACTGGTTACTCCTTAGTTGGACTCGCCCACCAGGGCGCGGCAGAAATCTTTGGCGTTAAACTCCTGCAGGTCATCGACCTGCTCGCCCACGCCGATGCGCAGGATCGGGAGCTTGAGCTTCTCGGCCACGGCCATGGCGATACCGCCCTTAGCCGTGCCGTCGAGCTTAGTCATGATAATACCGTCCAGGCCCAGCGCCTCGTTAAACTCGAGCGCCTGGTTCAGACCGTTCTGGCCAGTGGCGGCATCGATTACAAGCACGACCGAGACGGGCATGGGGCCGGCGGCCATATTGGCGGCGCGCTTACGCGTCACGTTGACCACCTTGGCGAGCTCGCGCATGAGCTCGGGGCTCGTGTGCAGACGGCCGGCGGTATCGATGAGCACCAGGTCGCTGCCGCGCTTATCGGCCTCGTCGAGCACGTCATAGCATACGCTCGCCGGATCGGAGCCGCGGTCACGCTTGATAACCGGTACGCCGGCGCGCTGGCCCCACACATCGAGCTGCTCGATGGCGGCGGCGCGGAAGGTGTCGGCCGAACCGATCACCACGTTCTTGCCGCGGGCGGCCATGGCACTCGCAATCTTGCCGACCGTGGTGGTCTTGCCGGCACCGTTAATACCGACAAACAGCACGCAGCTCGGCGTATCGGAAAACGGATCGCGCTTAACAGGCACAAAATGGCCCTCGAGCTGCTCGGCCAGGGCGCGGCGAAGCTGCGGGGCGGTCTTGAGGTTCTTCTTGGCCGCGGCGTCGCGCAGGTCATCGGAAACCTGAATAGCGACCTCGGCACCCATGTCACCCATGACGAGCGTGTCCTCAAGATCCTCCCAAAAATCCTCGTCGACCTCGCCGCCAAAGTAGAAGACCTCGTTGAGGGCCTCGCGGCTGCGCTCGAGTCCGCGCGAGAGTGCGTCAAAGAATCCCATTATGCATTCACGACCTTTCCGGTTTCGCGATCGAGTTTTTGCGAGACGACGCGACTGACGCCGTCGGCTTGCATCGAGACGCCGTAGAGAACGTCAGCATCCTCCATAGTACGGCGCTGATGCGAGATTACCAAGAGCTGCGTATCGGAACGCAGCACATCGAGGGCGCCGATGAGCTTGGACAGGTTGGCGTCGTCGAGCGCAGCCTCGACCTCGTCCAGAACATAGAACGGCACCGTGCGCGTACGGTATACGGCAAAGAGCAGGGCAAGCGCCGTCAGGCTCTTCTCGCCACCCGACATGAGCATCATCTTGGTGATACGCTTGCCGCGCGGCTGCGCCACGACCTCAATGCCCGTCTCGGCCGGATGCTCGGGATCGGTCATCTCAAGGTGAGCCTGACCGCCGGGGAAGAGCATGGCAAAGATCTCGCGGAAGTTCGCATCAACCTTCTCAAACGTCACCAGGAACGCCTTGCGCATTTTGCGGTCGATCGCCACGGTAATCTTGGTGAGCGCCTTGCGCGCGCTCTCAAGATCGGCCAGCTGCTCCTCGATGTAATCGGCACGGCGCTTGAGCTGCTCGTACTCCTCCATGGCGACCTGGTTCACAGGACCCAGGTTGTTGATCTGGCGCACGAGCTGGTTAAGTTCCCGCTCGGCGGCATCGCGATCGGTGGGCGCCGGCAGCATGAGCGCTTCCTCGAGCACCGTGGTACCGTCGGCGGTGATGGCCTTGATGGCAGCCTCAACCTGCACCTCGAGCTTGCCGCGCGCCACCTTGAACTCATTTTGCGTCGTGGCGGCAACATCGACCCTCTCTTTGGCGCGGGCGACCTCGGTCTTGGCGTCCTCGATGGTCTTCTTAAGCGAAGCCGAGTCCGCCTCCTCAAGCGATGCCTGATCGCGCAGGCGCGCAGCCCAGTCCGAGGCGCGCTCCAACAGGGCAGAATAGCGCTCGTGCATGGGATCGACGCGAAGGCGCAGCAGCTCGAGCGAGCGTGAGGCCTGACGCGTCCCGCGGATACGACGGTCGATACCCTCAAGGCGATGCTCAAGATCGGGCACGCGGCCCTTCAGCGAACGCAGGCGCTCGCTCGTCTGAGCCAGGCGCACCTTAGCGTCGGCGAGCTTACCGGCGGCCTCGGAGTCATCGCGCCGAACGCGATCGAGCTCGTCGTTGGCCTCGGCAATCTGCAAGCCCAAGTCACTCGCCTGCGCACGGGCCTCGTCACGTGAACGGGTAAGTTCATCCACGCGCGGACGTGCGGCACGTACGGCCTCGGCAGCCTGCTCGCGGCGCTTGGAAATCCGTACCCGCTCGACCTCGGCATTGTTGGCACTCTGCTCCAGGCGGCCGATCTCGGACAGCAGGGAGCGACGCTCGCCCTCAAGGCGGGCAATCTCGCCGGCAGCATCGCCCTCGGCAGCATGGGCCTCCTCAACGGCAGTATTGGCCTCGACGACCTGATCAGAAACATGCTCAAACACGGCAGCGAGATCGGGCTCCAGGCCTTCCAGCTCGCGGATACGACGTTTACGCTCCAAGGCACCCGAAGCCTCGCCGGCATCAAGCCCCACGCGAACCAGGCCGCCACAGCTCACGCGGGCGCCATCGGGAGTCACATAGGTCGCGCCGTCAACGACAGGCGCAGCCAGCGCGGCTGCCAAGTCATCGACCACGTAATAGCCGCCGAGCAGGGCCTCGACAACCGGGCCATAACCGGCGCGCACGGACAGACGGTCGACCAGACGGGTACCGGCGGCACCCTCGGCGGCCGCAGAGCCGCTCACGCCGCGCGCCACCAGCAGCGCCACGCCCGAGGCCTTCTTCTGATCCAGGGCAGCGCGACCGGCGCGCTCAAGCGTAGCGGTGTCATCAAACAAAAGCGCATCGATATCGCCGGCGAGCAGCTGCTCAACCAGGCCCTCGAGCTCACGCGGCGCCTCGAGCACATCGCCCAAACGGCCCGAAACATCGTCGCCCAGCGCGCCCATCAGACGGCTTACGAGCGGCGAGCTGTCTGCCATGCGGGCATCGAGCTTCTTTTGGCTGGCAAGCTCCGAGCGCACCTCGGACAGCTTGTTGCGAGCCTCGCTCTCGCGGGCGCGCAGGTCCTTGAGGGCAGCGCGCGCTGCCTCGGTGGCCTCGCGCGCATCAATCTGGGCTTGACGAGCCGCCTCAAGGGCGCTCTCAAGCTCCTCAGCACGGTTGCGGCGGCTATCAAGCGATGCCGTGACCTCCTCGAGCTGCTCATCGATCTGCTCCAGGCGCGAGGCATACATGTTGTCCTCGACCTCGGCGTTGCTCAGCGAGTCCTTCACCTTGGCGAGCTCGAGCACGGCGTTATCGGCAACGCGCTGCGCATCGCGCTGCTCGCGCGTAAGCTGCGAAATCTGATTGTCGAGCGCAACGCGACGCTCGTGGAGCTCGGCGGCGGCAGGACCAGCGGCGTCGACGTCCTCCTGGGCCTGCATATGCGCGCCGGTCACTTCCTCGAGCTGGGCACGCGCATCCTCGAGCTCCTCGACCACGCGACGGCGCTGATGCTCGGAGCTCGAGATCTGCCCGCGCATGTCGGACAAGCGCGACACCATGTTGTGGCCCTTTTCCTCGAGCAGGCGCATATCGGAGTTAATGCGACCGACCACATCTTGCATATGGCGGCGCTGCTCGCCCAAGTCGCCCACAAATAGGCCCTTTTCCTCGAGCATAACTTGGAGCTTCTCGAGCTCGCGCTCCTTTTCACCTAAGCGGTATTGCGCAAGCTCAAGCTCGGCAGCGCCCTCCTTGGAGCGGCTTTCCAGGTCGTTCCACTGCGACTGCAGCGAACGAAGCTCGTCGACGGCCAGCATCTGCGTAAGCTCGTTCGCGCGCGAGGACAGCTCTTTGTACTTGCGCGCGCGATCGACCTGACGCTCCAGCGGCCGCAGCTGACGGGCGATTTCCTTGTTGATATCGCGGGCACGGGTCAGGTGCTCGTCCATCGATTTAATCTTTTTGAGCGCACGTTCCTTGCGACGCTTGTGCTTGGAGATGCCGGCGGCCTCCTCAATGAGGGCACGGCGCTCCTCGGGGCGGCTCTGCAAAATGGCGTCGAGCTTGCCCTGGCTGATGATGGAATGCGTATCCTTGCCCAGTCCCGAGTCGTGCAGGATGTCCTGGATGTCCATCAGGCGGCACGGGCTCGAGTTGATGAGGTACTCGCTTTCGCCCGAGCGATACATGCGGCGGGTGATAGCCACCTCGTCAAAGTCGACAGGCAGCATATGGTCCGAATTATCGAGCACCAGCGTGACCTCGGCCACACCCACCGGCTTGCGCGCCGACGAGCCCGAGAAGATGACGTCCTCCATGGCCTGGCCGCGCAGTTGCTTGGCGCTCTGCTCGCCCAGGACCCACAGAATCGAGTCGGAGATGTTCGATTTTCCCGAGCCGTTGGGACCGACGATGACGGTTAGGCCCGGCTCAAACGTCATATGGGCGCGGTCGGCAAACGACTTGAACCCTTTGAGCGTGAGGGACTTGAGATACACGGTTCCTCGCTTAAACAGGCTTCTTGTTGAGAATCACGCCGTTGGTGGTGTAACCCATGCGGTCGAGCGCCTCGAGCGCAGCGGCTCCCTCGGCCTCCTTCTTGGAGGAACCGGTGCCGCGGCCCTGGCGAATACCGTCGATAAGCACCACGGCGGTAAAGGTGGGCGCATGCGCAGGGCCCTCGGAGCCGACCAGCTTATACGCGGGAGGCTCGTGGCCGTCGGCTTGCACGCACTCCTGCAAAAACGACTTGGGGTTCGCGGGGTGCTCGGCACGCTCGGAGGCCAGGTGCGGCTTAAGCGTACGGTGGATGAACTCCGCCGCCGCATCCCAGCCAGCATCCAGATACAGCGCGCCCACGAGCGATTCATAGACGTTCTCGAGCGCCGAGTGCAGGCCGCGCGCGCCGGTACCGGTCTCGGAGGCACCAAAGATGATGATGTCGTCGATGCCCAGCTCATGGGACACCTCGGACAGGGTAGCACCCGAGACAAGGGACACCTTCAGGCGCGTAAGCTTGCCCTCGTCAAACTCCGGATAGGACTCAAAGAGCGAGCGGGCAACCACGGCGCCCAAAATGGAATCGCCCAAAAACTCAAGGCGCTCATAGCTCGCCGAGACGGGCTGACCTTCCACGGCAGAGGGGTGCGTGAGCGCCGCGCGCAGCAGCACCTTGTTATTGAACTCGTGGCCCAGGATTTCCTGGGCGCGCGCGAGTCGTTGAGATAAAGCCAAGACTTAGGCCTCCTTGGCGTTTTCAATAGCGTCGACAGCGTCGGCGACAGAGTTGAGCGACAGCAGGGTCTCGTCATCGATCTCGAGGTCGAACTCGTCCTCGATGGCCGTCACCAACTGCAGACGCTCGAGCGAATCGGCATCGAGATCGTCGAAGGTGGTCTCGTCGCTAATCTCGGCAACGTCGACACCCAGCACATCGGCGGCAACTTCGGCGATCTTATCGAAGATTTCGGAGCGGTCCATAGCGCTTCCTCTCGTATTGCGTGAACATCAACGCGCTGGCGCCGCAAGCGCAGCGCCAAGACACGGTTTTGATTCTACCCCACGACGCAGGCCGCGAGGCACATAACAGCGCCCTAACTCGCTCCTACAAAACGATGCCGTCCATAGAGTTGGCGACGTTCTCGACAAGCCCGGCGCGCACGGCCTCCGCCGCGGCGAGCGTACCGTTTTTGACGGCCTCGACTGAGGTGGCACCATGGCCGATCAGAACTACGCCACGCAGGCCCAGCAGAATGGCGCCACCCTTAGCATCACCCGAGAGCCTTGCCTTGATCTCGCGCATCTGCTTTTTGATGAGCAGCGCGGCAATCTTGGTGCCGAGCGAAGACATAAAGACACCCTTGAGCTCCTGCAGCAAAAACTTGGCAGCGCCCTCGGTGGCCTTGAGTGCGATGTTGCCCGACATGCCGTCGGCGACCACGACATCAAAATTGCCCGACGTAAGATCGGTGCCCTCGCAGTTGCCCACAAAACCGGGAACAGCGGCCTTCATGGCCGGGAAGCACGCCTTGGTGAAGTTGGAGCCCTTCTCGTCCTCGGTGCCGTTGGCAAGCAGACCGACGCGGGGATGCTCAATGCCCAAGACGACGCGCGCATAGGCGCTACCCATCTGGGCAAAACGCACCATGTCGTCGACCTCGACATCGGGGTTGGCGCCCATGTCGCAGAGGACCGTCAGGCCGCCGGCGCGGTTGGGCAGTGCATTGGTGAGGCACGGACGCACCGGCTGCTTCTTGCCCTCGGCCTGATACCTAAATGGCGTCACGTAGGCAGTAGCGGCAGCGGTCATGGCGCCGGTGGAGCCGGCAGAGAAGAATGCGTCCGCGTTACCCTTCTTGATAGCGCGGCAGGCAAGCACGATCGAGGACTTGCGCTTGGTCATCACGGCTCGAATGGGATCGTCATCCATGGCGATGACATCGGGCGCCTCCAAGGCCTCAACGCGAGCGTGAGCCGCGGCAAAGGGGTTCACGATCTCTGCGGGACCGACGGCCAAGACCTCGATATCGGGATCCGCCGCAAGCGCCGCCTCGATACCGTCGAGGACAACCTGTGGCTTCTCGTCTCCACCCACAACGTCTACACAAACGCGAACGTTACTCATATACATGCTCCTTATACAAAAATGGCCGACTCATTGAGCCGGCCATTGTGGTTCCAGTTGGAACGGCATCGCATCCAGAGTATACAGTTACTCGGTAACGATAACCTCGCGGTCCTTGTAGAAACCGCAGCTGGGGCACACGTGGTGCGGGAGCTTGACAGCGCCGCAACGGGGGCACGTGGACTGAGCCGCAGCCGAGATCTTCATGTTGGCGGAACGGCGGGTGTGAGTGCGGATACGACCCTGCTTTTGTTTAGGTACGGGCATAGTGACCTTCCTTATGAACTATCCAGTGTGGCGATTACGCGCAAGTAGCGATACTACCACAGTTTTACTCATCGAGCTTGAGATTCTTCAATGCTGCAAATGGATTTTCCGTGGCAGCGGCCCATTCGGCCTCTGCTTGAGCGGCGCAATCGCATTGCTCGACGTTGAGATTGATGCCGCAGGTGGGGCATAGGCCGCGACAATCGGGCTTGCACAGGACAACGAACGGCGTGTCCATGACAACCGCGTCGTTGATGGGCTCACCCAGATCGACGATGCGATCCTCGCCCAGTAACTCGTAGCCGTCTTCGTAGGCCTCGGGATCCTCGGGCTCGTTAAAGAGATAGAATTCCTCGATCTCACCGGCGATATCAAACGAAGCGGGCTCCAGGCAACGGTCGCACTCACCGGTTGCATGCGCGCGGACCATGCCCGTAAGCAGAACACCGGTGCCGGCATTGGTAAAGACAACGTCGTAGTCGATGCCGTCCTGTAGCTGGTACTCCTTCTCGCCCACCGTATAGGTGGCGACATCGACCTTGCCGGTCAGCGGATACGAATCTCCGGGAAACTCGAGCTGTTCGGAAAGATCGACGGTAACGCTCGGGAACTCAGCCATTACCACTGACCATTCTGTTGGGCGGCACCCTCGTTGAGCTGCTGACGGCAACGGGTGACGGTGCCGGTCAGGCTCTTAAGGTTCTCCTCGAGGTGCGTAAAGACCTGCTCGGCGTAGTCCTCGGCGGCATAACGCGTCTCGCGCTCATACTGCTGGGCACGGTCGCGGATGTCGTCGGCCTGCTGCTGCGCTAAGCGGACGATCTCCTGCTCACCGGCAATGGTGAGGGCCTGCTGCTGAGCATCGGCGATGATGGAATCAGCCTGAGCGGCGGCGGAAGCCATAAGCTCCTCGCGCTCCTTGAGGATACGGCGGGACTTCTGCCATTCCTCGGGATAGCTCATGCGGATCTCGTCGAGGATGTTAAAGAAGACGTCGGCGTCGATAACCTTCATCTGGGCGTTCTTGCCGAACGGCGTCTTAGCCTCTTCGATGAGCCCCTCGAGCTCGTCGACAAGACTCACGATCCTGTCGCCAGGAAAATTCTCGCCCGGCATCCGGTCTCCTTTCATAGGTAACATATCATCGTGTTAGTTTACCACATGCCACCAGGCATTAAAAAACGTCACGAAAAGCGATGTTTGAGCGCCTTGACCACATTGGGCGGAACAAAATTAGAGACGTCGCTACCGAGCGAGGCAATCTGGCGAACCACCGAGCTCGAGATATAGCCGTACTGCGGCGCACTCATGACAAAGATGGACTCCAGCTCGTTATCCAGGCGGTAGTTGAGGTCGGCCTGCTGCAGCTCGTACTCAAAGTCGGTCATGGCACGCAGACCCTTGACCACGGCTCCTGCTCCCTGTTCGCGGGCAAAATCGACCAAGAGGCCGGTGAAGGGCAGCACCTCGACGCCGTCAATATCACCGAGCGCCTCACGGGCCAGCGCCACGCGCTCATCGAGCATAAAGGTGGTGCCCACGCCGTTTTTCCCCTGCGACTCGGCAACGGCCACGATCACGCTGGGAAAGATGCGGCGGGCACGGCGAATCACGTCGATGTGGCCAAACGTGATGGGATCGAAGGTGCCCGGAACGATAACGCGGTTAATGGTGTCACTCATGGGCATCCTCCGTGGGTGCGTCGCTATCGTTGCCATCATCCTCGCCGTTGCCAACCCAACGAAGCAGGTCGACCGAGGTAATGCCGTAACGCTTCTCACGCACGGTCTCAAAGCCTGCCGGATGCGCACCCGCATCGGCGGCAGCGTGCTCGAACAGCGCATAGGCACCCGGTACCAGCAAGCCTTGCCGAGCTAGGTTTTGCAGCAGCTCCTCGACCGGCTCGGCGCCAAAAGCATAGGGCGGGTCGAGCAGGACCAGGTCAAAGGGACCACCCGGCACGCGGCCGCGCGAAGCGCCCGCCAGCACGTCGCCGCCCACCACACGCCAACGCGCACGGTCACGGCAGAGCGACTCGATATTCTTGGTAATCAGACGAGCTGCGTTGCGATCGATCTCGAACGTGGTGAGCGAGCGGGCACCACGCGAGAGCATCTCAATGCCCAAGGCACCGGAGCCGCCAAAGGCATCCAGCACGCGGACCTCGTCCAGATCGAAGTCGAATGCCGACATGACCATAGATGCGCACGCCTCGCGCACGCGATCGGTCGTGGGGCGGGTGACATCGCGACCACGGGGCTCCTCGATCTTACGACCGCGCCATTCGCCGCCGATGATTCTCATCCTCCGCTGACCTCCTTAAAGATGTGCCGATACCGCGTGGCGACCGCATCGCGCAAGGGACGCGTCGCCACGGAGTCAAGGTTGCAAGCATACCGCAAGAGCTCGACCGCGTCCAAATGGGCCCACTCGATCAATTCCTCGTCGGCATCGAGATCAACAAAGCGCAAAGTCACGCCGCCATGCTGGCGGTAACCCAGAATCTCGCCCTCGTGGCGCAGACGCAGGTCCATCTGGGCGAGCGTAAAGCCGTCCGAGGTCTTCTCGAGCGACTGGAGGCGGTCTTGTGCCGCCGACGCGCCGCCGTTGCCCTTGGAGTGCGTCATGACCAGGCACGTACCGGACACGCTGCCGCGGCCCACGCGCCCGCGCAGCTGGTGCAAGGCCGCCAACCCAAAGCGCTCGCCATTCTCGATGACCATGACGGTGGCGTTGGGCACGTCGACGCCCACCTCGACCACCGTAGTCGAGACGAGCACATCGATCTCGCCACGCTTAAAGGCATCGATAACCTGGTCCTTCTCCCCCGCTGGCATGCGGCCGTGAAGGCGCTCGATGGCAAGACCCGGCAACGCCAGACGCAGGCGATCGAGCTCGGTCGCCGTATCGTGCAGCGGCACGGGGACCGTCACGCGGCCCTCGTCGTCGCGGGCGATACCGGGCACGTCCTCCAGATCATCGGCCGAGTCACTCGGCTCCACGAGCGGGCAAATCACGTAGGCCTGCTGACCCTTTTCATGCGCCTCGCGGATGGCGCCATAGGCAAGGTCGCGACTCGACTCGGTAAGCACGCGTGTCGTCACGCCAGCGCCAGGGACGGGCCGATGGCGGATGATACTCGTGTCCAGATCGCCGTAGACCGAAAGCGCCAGCGTACGCGGGATGGGCGTTGCCGTCATAACGAGCAGATCGGCACCGGGGCCCTTCGCGCGCAAGGCATTGCGTTGGCCGACGCCAAACCGGTGCTGCTCATCGATGACTACGAGCGACAAATACTTAAACGCCACGTTATCCGAAAGGACCGCGTGGGTTCCAAAGAGGACGTCGAGCTCTCCCGATTCCAGCTGTGCATGGATGCGCTCGCGCTCTGCGGCCGGCGTGGCACCCGTCAGAAGCGCCCAAGACATGCCGGCCTGCGAGAGCAGAGGGCCGGTCTTATCGGCATATTGACGCGCCAGCACGCCCGTGGGCGCCATAACGCAGGCCTGTGTGCCGCTATCGGCAGCCACAGCCAGCGCGCAGGCGGCAACGGCGGTCTTACCGGTACCGACATCGCCCAGCAGCAGGCGGTTCATCACGCGCCCGCCATCGCACATATCGCGCAGGATGTCTTGGAACGCGGCCTCCTGCTCGTCGCTCAGCGAAAACGGCAGGGCCTGCTTGAGCGCGGCCAGGTGCTCGCCCGCGGCGTGGGCGTAGGGAGCGACTTCGACCAAGACACCGTCGTTGCGCAGGCGCAGCGCCAGCTGCAGGTAGAGGCACTCCTCGTAGGCAAGCCGTGCGCGCGCGATTTCGCGCTCAGCCATGCTCGAGGGAAAGTGGATCGATCGAAGGGCACGGGCATGGCTCATCAGGCGACGTTTAACGCGTAAGCGTGCCGGAATGGGATCAAAGGGATTGCCGACGGCCTCGAGCGCGCCACTTACGATACGGCGCATCCATGCCTGACTCACGCCGTCACTCACGTAATGGACCGGCAGGATAGTGCCCGCGGCGCGCCCTTCCTCAAGCTTTTCAAAGTGCGGCGAGGCCATCTGCTTAAAGCCGTAGGCAAACTCGACCTTACCCATTACGGCTAGGCGGTCGCCCTGCTTAAGCTGCTGGGCAATCCAGGGCCGGCGGAAAAAGGCGACCTGCAGCACGCCCGTCTCGTCAACGAGTGAGACCTCGGTCACCTGCATGCGCGGACGCGGCTGCTTTTGGACGATACGATCGACCGTGGCGATGATGGTACACACGGTACCGATGGGCGCCATCTCGATGGACCAGGAGCGCGTAAAGTCCAGGTATCGATGAGGGATATGGAGAAGGAGGTCCCCCACCGTCCGAATTCCCAGACGGCGAAGGGCCTCCTCACGTTTACCCGAAACATATTTGAGTCGCGCGATATCCTCGTCGAGCGCATTGCTCTGGGCAAAGCGCTCCGAGACGCGCGGCACGGAGCACAGTTCGGACATGGGCAGTTGCCTACTCGATCGAGAAGATCACGGGATAGAGCGGCTGCTCGCCACGATGGGCGTCGATCTCCAGATCGGGCTGAGCCTCCTCGATAGCGTCGACGATCTCCTGGAAGGCCTCATCGGACAGTTCCTCGCCGGCCAGAATCGTCAGCGCGTCGCCCTCCTCTTCCTCCTGCATACGGTTGATGCAATCGAGCGTGACCTGCTTCACGTCGGAGCCGACCACGTCGATGGAGCCGGCAATGATGCCCATGACGTCACCGGAGTGAATTGGCGAACCGTCGGAGGCACTGGAGTCGCGCACGGCGCGGGTGACCTCGCCATCGCGGACCTCGCTGATGGCGTCGACCATAGCGGCGACGGCATCCTCGAGCTCGGAATCGGGCAGGACCGCGAACAGCGCGGAGAAGGCCTGCGGAACGGTCTTGGTGGGAACGACGGCGACCTTCTTGTCGGTGCAGGCAGAGGCAGCGGCCTCGGCGGCCATGCGGATGTTGCCGTTGTTGGGCAGAATGATGACCGAGGTCGCGTTGACCTGGTCGACGGCGCCCAGCAGGTCTGCAGTCGAGGGATTCATGGTCTGGCCACCGGACACGATCACGTCAACGCCGAGGGACTTGAGGATGTCTGCCTCGCCGGAACCGGCGGCAACGGCGACAAAGCCCAGGGCCTTCGCGGGCTCGGCGGCCTTCTCCTGGTCCTCGTGGATCTTGGCGGTACGGTCGTGGGCCTCCATCTCCATGTTGTGGATAAAGACCTCGTAGATCTGGCCAAGCTGCAGCATGTGCTCGAGCACCAGGTTCGGGGTGTTGGAGTGCACGTGGATCTTGTAGTCGGGATATGCGCCCACGAGCAGCTCACAGTCGCCCATGGAACCCAGGAACTTAAGGCACTCGTCCTCGTCAAACGGGGCGTCGGCCTTAAAGAGGAACTCGTTGCAGTAGCGGAACTCCGAGCCCTCCCAATCGTCGTTGGCCTCGATCTCAACGCGGCCAAGAGCGGCATCGCGTGCAGAGCCAGCGGAATCGAACGTAGCGGAGAAATCCTCGACAACGGTGCTGCGACCAAGTGCTGCAGCCACAAAGTTCTCCAAGAAGATGGCAAAGCCGAAGGCGCCGGAGTCGACCACGCCGTTCTCTTTGAGGACGGGCAGCAGGTCGGGCGTGCGAGCGACGGACTGGTAGGCCTCGACGACGATGGCATCGAGCGCGTCCTCGGCCGAGAACTTCTTCTTTTCGCACTCGTCGGCCTTGGTCGAGACATCGCGCAGCACCGTGAGAATCGTGCCCTCGATGGGCTTACGGACGGCCTGGAAGGCGACCTTGACGGCGCGGCGGAAGGCGAAGGCGATGTTGGCGGACGTAATGGGCTCGTCGGCGGAGACAAGGCCCTCGGCCACACCGCGCAGGATCTGCGAGGTAATGACGCCGGAGTTACCGCGGGCGCCCATCAGGGAGCCGTGGGTGATGGCGCCGGCAATGGCCTCCATGTCGGCATCGGCGGGAAGGGCGGAGAGCTCCTTGGTCACCGAGGCGAGCGTGAGCGACATGTTGGTGCCGGTGTCGCCGTCGGGTACGGGGAAGACGTTGAGCTTATTGATCTCCTCGGCCTTGTCAGAAACGGCAGCCGCAGCGATCGGAAAACAGGTGCGAATGGTCTTTGCAATCATGGGTATTTGAATCTCCGTTTTCGGATGCTAGTTCAGACGGCTCTTGAGCGCGTCGATATGGATGCCGATCTTAAGGCTGGCGGGATCGATTTGGGCAATCTCCTGCAGGGTAAAGGCAACGGAGCTCGAAAGGTTGTGGCAGACGGACTTCATGTTGACGCCGTTCTCGAGCACGACGTGAAGATCGACCGTAAGGCCGTTCTCGTCGGCGGAGACAAGCACGCCCTTGCGGAGGCGCTGACCGGCAAGCAGGCGCACGCTCTCGGCGCCTTGGAGCTGCTCAGCCATACCGACGACGCCATAGCACGTCATCGCGGCATAACCGGCAATATCGGCAATAACGTCGTTCGAGACGCTCAGACTGCCGTTAATGGTCTCAGACACAAGAATCTCCTTATCTGGTGCTCGCGGCACCATGTCGTGGGAGCAATCATTGCAATATTCTACAACGACCGCGCCATGTTGAGGTGGTGGGTCGCGGGATTACATCCTCGACACGAAATGTTGATATGGCAACGTTCGAGTCAAGTGGTCGCGGCATGAAAAAACCCGCCGCATAAGCGACGGGTTTTACAACCTGGCTCCCCGGGTAGGACTCGAACCTACAACAGCGCGGTTAACAGCCGCGTGCTCTACCATTGAGCTACCGAGGAATAGGTGCGTGCTCTCAAGCAACGTAGTTTATTATACGGACGAATCAGCTCAGGGCAAGAACTTTTTTAAGAATTTTTCCGACCTAGTCATTGGCCTTGATTATCGACTTTATCCGAACACCTCCCACATTCATCCGTACTCAGCGCGGTTAACAGCCGCGTGCTCTACCATTGAGCTACCGAGGAATTTAAAAGCCCAGCGGAATGGGCTGAGAAATTCTGGCTCCCCGGGTAGGACTCGAACCTACAACAGCGCGGTTAACAGCCGCGTGCTCTACCATTGAGCTACCGAGGAATAGGTGCGTGCTCTCAAGCAACGTAGTTTATTATACGGACGAATCAGCTCAGGGCAAGAACTTTTTTAAGAATTTTTCCGACCTAGTCATTGGCCTTGATTATCGACTTTATCCGAACACCTCCCACATTCATC
>NZ_QRQX01000024.1:0-564 GCF_003475665.1 Collinsella sp. AF29-7AC | reverse complement strand
CCTTGATTATCGACTTTATCCGAACACCTCCCACATTCATCCGTACATGTACGGATGAATGTGGGAACCCGATACCCTGAGGGCCGGATCGGCCGGCCCCGGGAGATCGGAGGACGGCATGTCCGGAAAGAAGAAAAGGGGCTCCGCAAGGGCGGTCCCGAGGGCCTACGGAAGGCTCACGAGGCACGAGCGGGACACGATCCAGAGGATGCTGGAGCGCAGGGCGTCATGCAGGGAGATCGCGAGGGAGCTGGGCAGGTCGCCCTCGACGGTGAGCGCCGAGGTGGCGTCGCACAGGTTCGTGACGGCGCCGAAGGCCAGGCGCGGCGAGCGCGTGGACGCCTCCGCCGACCTGTCGGCGGCCTGCCCGCGCCTGGCCGCGTGGCCGCGCAGCTGCAACGGGTGCGGGCGGTACCGCGCGATCGGCTGCAAGCGCCGCCCCCACGTCTTCTACGAGGCCCGGGCCGCGCAGCTGTGCGCCGACTCGGTCCTCGTCTCGTCCAGGCGTGGGATAGACGCCGACGAGCCCGCCGCGGCGGCCAGGCTGGAGGCGATAAGGGACTG
>NZ_QRQX01000023.1:343-29641 GCF_003475665.1 Collinsella sp. AF29-7AC | reverse complement strand
GGTTATACCCTAAGAGCAAACCACCCTTTTTAAGGGTGGTTCTGATTATCCCTCTCCGCCCGCTTGACCAAAATCTTGCCGCAAGCTTGACGAATGCCGGATGCCCAACAGCTTGATTCATTCCATACCAGATTCTATGCAAAAATGCCACTAAAAGGTCGTAGACGGTAGCGGGTGCTAGGCGAGTTGAATGACATAGCTGAACCTTGTTCATTTGCGTTACACTGCCGTTTAGATGGGACAAGCTGACAAGCTCATTTACCTGCTTAAAGACCGATTAGTCGGGGGATTAATAACAATCGGCCCTCGCTGTACAAAAACTTGCCGCTTGCGTACCAAAAGACAACCTAGAACACAAGGTCGCTCTATTCATAGCGCGGCTTGTATGGTCTTGCGGTTACAGTGTCCATACGGTCGAGTTGAGGAGCGGGCATGGTAAACGATTTGGACAGTATAGACGACCTCGAGCTGATGCCGCTGGGCGGAGGCTATATGGTGCGACGCGAACGCTTGATGAATGAGCTTCTCGCCAAGGGCCGAAAGGCCGGCATCGTGGTTCTCTATGCGCCCGACGGGTTTGGGAAGACCTCGGTACTGCTGCAGTACACCCATGAGGTTAAATGCGACCCGACGCGAGGCCCCGTGCGGATTATCGAGGCCGATCGCGCCACTGGGCGCGAGGTGTTTATGCAGCTCGAGGTGGTTACCGAAGAACTCAAAGACAAACCGCACTCCCTTATCGCGATTGATAATGTGCCAAACCTCGATCAGCACGATACCGAAGACCTCATCGACAGGATTCGCGGCCTGCGCGCTATGGGGGTAGGGGTCTTTATCTCCTGCCGTCCTTCAAATCGTCAACTGATTCATGGGCTGGGCGATTCGGTTAAGATCAATGCGCAGATGCTCAAGGTGCATGCCTATGAGTATTCGGCGTGGGCATCGGCGTTTTCGATCAGCACATCGCTCGACTTTTATCAGCTCACGCAGGGCGTGCCCGAGCTCGTTTCGGCATTGCAGACGGGTCTGTATGGCCAAGGCGACGTAGCCGGTCTGCTCGAAAACGAGATTGTCAACGTATATGGCGCGGCACTTGTCGATCTGGCTTCGCTCGACAATAATGCACTGTTTTGCGTGGCATGTCTCATGATTTTGATGGGCGAGGGCAATATCGCAGAACTCGAGGCTTGCGGGGTGAGGCTATCGATGGTCGACCAGTCCTACTTTGTACGCGACTACCCGATCTTTGGCTTGGATCCCGCCGAGCGGAGTTTTACGTGTCTGGGCACGGAGGATAACGGACGCTTGCGCTTGCGCAAGTTGGCGGCCGAGGTTCGCCCCGAACTTGTTCCGAGGGCGGCCCGGATTTTGCTTAAGGCGGGTAGATGCGATGCGGCGATGGGCCTGGCGGACGCCTTTTTGGACCGTGATGCGGTCCTTGAACTTGCTGGGCAGTATGGGGTCGATCTGGCTCTGACGGGGCACGGGGCCGATATCTGCCGAGCAGCGCTGGGCACGATCGATGCCGAGGATCCGGCTCCAGAGCCAACGCCTGCCGAGGCGCTTGGCGTATATCTGGCAGCGGTCAGCGTGTCCAATACAAAGCTCGCTCGCTATATGGCATCGGTCATCGAGCGCGGGGGCGAACGGGCGGCCTGCGAAATAGACCCTGTTTCATGGAGGGTGGCCCAGACACTGACGGCTGTTTGCTATGGGGACAACGGGCTTGGGCTTCCTACGAACCTGGCCGTGCCAGAAATCGAGACATCCCATACCGCGCACAATATGTTGTCTGCGCATATCGAGGTCAAGCGCTGCCTGACCGAGCGGGGAGATGACGGCGGCGTTCTACAGCAGCTCAAAACGAGCAAGGCCTACGACTGCGAGCTCGACATCGCGGGGATTGTTATACGGGCCGATAGCATGCTGGTGGAGCTCTTTGACGGGTCGTTTGCGGGAACCGACGAGCGCGACGACGAGATGACGGTGGTGCGGGAGGCGCTCGACGTACGTGGGCTTAAGGCGATGGCTATCTGGGTGCGCATGGTGCTGGCGGCACGGCGGCTCCTTTCCGGCCTGCCGGTAACCGACGACGCGGCGTTCAACGAGCTCGATCGTTTTGCCGTGCGCATGCGCGATAACCAGATTCAGCTGTTTGGCCTGTTGCTAGAAGGCTGGCAGTCGCTGGCAGAGGGACGGCCGGTTAATGCAAAGTTCCGTGCGGTCCAAGTGCTCAAACTTGCCGAAGAGTCGATTGCGTACATGCGCGATAACGCATTGCTGCTGGAGCGCGCGGCGTATCTGCGTAACACCTCGATGGTTTCGGTACGTGAGGAAGCGGAGTTGCTCGATATAAGCCAGACGCAGGTTGGTGGAGCGGAGGCCTGGATGGTGGCGCTGCATTTGGCCTGTGCGGGCCGAGACAGCGATCTTGCGGCCTGGATGTCCATGAATCGTGCGGGGATTCTGGAGCCATCGTATCGGCTCTTTGCGCGCCTTGCCATGCATTGTCTGGGCGAGCCGGCGACCAGGATTCGCAAGAAGCTTCCCGTGCGCGAGCTGTCGCGGTACTCGCTGCGCGACGATTTGGAAGGGGAGGGCGAGCGCCTGTTCCAGGCCGGCGAGGTTGAAGCCGTTGATACCATTGACCATATCGAGATTCGCATGTTTGGTGCGTTTCGCGCCGAGCGCGACGGGTTTCCCATCACGGACAAAATGTGGCGCCGCAAGAAGGCGGCGACACTTGCCGAGCGGCTTGCGCTGGGCATGGATGCGCTCGTCGATCGTGAGACGCTGGCCATGGAGTTGTGGCCCCATGCCGAGTTCAATAGCGCCCGCAACAACCTGTACTCGACGATATCGCGCTTGCGGTCGGCTTTGGGACCGACGCCGGATGGCAAGTCGTGTGTGCTCATCCAAAATGAATGCATCGGACTCAACGGCGACTACGTCAAGACCGATGTACGGCTGTTTGACCAGATAAGCCGCGAGGTTTTGGGAAATCGCACGGGTGCGCGCGGGCCCCATTTAGTTGAGCTGTGCCTTAAGATTGAGCAGCTTTATGCCGGACCGCTGTATGTTCCCAATGGCTGTAACCCCACCTACTTTTTGCGTATGCGACGCATTATGCAGTCAAAGTACATCGATTGCATGATTAAGGGAGCAAATGCCGCTCTAGAAGAAAACGATTTGCAGTCGGCGATTTGGCTGGCGGAGTCGGGGCTTCGGCAGGAAACAGCGCGTGAGGATATGGTGCGCTGCGCCATGCGCGTCTACAGTGCGGCGGGGCGGCGGCGCGATATCGTCGAGCTGTACAGCGGGCATATGCACCATCTAAGGGAGCAGGTCAATGGCGTGCCCGAGCCCGAGACGCGGCGTCTATACGAGCGCTTGGTGGAGGGGCGGCTCAATCGCGTGCTGGTCGAGCGATAAAAAACGGGCGCCCGAAGTACTTGGGCACCCGTAAGCTTGCTATGTGTTGGCTCGCCGGATCATTGGCTCTTAGACGAGCTTGATCTTCTCGATGTCCTTGCGCGAGGACTCGCGATACAGCGAGAACTTGCGGCCGATGACCTGGACGACCTCGGCGTGGCAACGCTCAGCGAGCTCTTCGGCGGCCTCGCGGGCGGAAAGACTGGAGCCATCGAGCACGGAGCACTTAACGAGTTCGTGCTTCTCCAGGTAGGCGACCGTCTGCTCGACGGTGCCCTCGTTGACATCGGACTTACCGATGATGATGGCGGGGTTGAGGTGATGGGCCATGCTGCGAAGCTGCTTGACCTGGGCTCCTGTCAGTGCCATGGGTTCTCGCTTTCTATGTATGGGGCGCCCCGCGACGGGGCCTTAATCTACGTGAGCTGTCCCACGATAGCGCAGGAACGGCGCGGTGTGGAGCGTGTTTGCCCAGTTCAAAAAGAATGCGGATGCCGAGGTGATGGGCAGCGCAGGCTGTGAACGGGCTACGAGCGGGATTCAGAGACCGGTTCCCATGCAATAAACGCCCAGCGAACCTTACGGACATGGTCGAGCATATAGCGCCCCTGCGACACGCCCTTGGAGCCCGGCTCACCGGCATGGGGATTCTCGATCATGTGTTGGGCGATGTAGTCGCGCAGACGGTCGACCTTATCCTCGTTGCCATGCTCAAGCATGCGGGAAAAGTCCGCCACGCCTGCCTCAAGGCTGTCGAAGGTATCGCGACGAGGCGATTCAAAGTATGTAACCTGCGGCAACGCACCCATCTGAATGAGGATGTTGAAGGAGTACACAAAGCCATTGCTGCAGGTAACCGAGGCGCCGATAGCGTTCATCAAGTGCAGATCATAGCGCGGGCTGGAGTTAGCGACCATCGTGACAGCACAACGCCGACGAGCCGTACGGTCGAGCTTGGCAAGCGCACCTTTTAGATCGGTCGTCGTAACCGACCGACTGGCAAAGGCAACATCCACCGCTTTCGCGACCGGTCCAACCAAATCCCAATCATCATCCCAAGCAAGCTCAAGCGGCGTAATGCGATCCTCGAGCCCATAGTACTCAATGCCAGCATCAAGGGTGCCCAGCATGGCAGGGGAGAAATCAGCCGCAATCACAGGATGCCCAGCCTGAGCAAGCGGAATAGCAATCGACCCAGCCCCGCACCCCATATCAAGCACCGATTCACCAGGCTCAAGAGCAAGCAATTTCATAAAATCCCGGGCATACGGAGCAGTCTCAAGAGGTCGAAAATGTCGAGCCCGCTTATCCCATTCAAAAGAATCATCAGCCCGATGCCGAGCGGCCTGCAGGCGCATCCATTCGCCATTCCAATCAGCGGAAAGAAGCTCAGAGCGAGCGTCCCCATCAACCACGGGCCAACCTCCTAGCAACAAAAAAGCGACTCCTCCCAAAAGAAGAGCCGCAACCAGCATATATCAGAAAGAACCGATCCAACGCCAAACCGCCATACCAGCAAAGTAGGGCAGAAGCGAAGCGACTGCCAAAGGGATAGAACCCAACCGAGGGCCCGTTGTGCGGGAGCCCCGGGGAGGGCAAATATATAAGGTCGATCGCGAGTTCCGCACGAGCCGGAGAGCACTTAATGTGCTCTCCGTGCGAGTCAGGACTGTCCGAGCAGGCGACCTTATATATTTGCCCTCCCCGGGGCTCCTCGCCAGCACCCCTCAGCTAGTTCTTGAGCGAGTTCAGCGGTGCCGGGAAGCGTCCACCGCGATGGGCAAGCACGGTGCCGGCGTTGGGGTTCACCGGCATGATGGGCGCACGGCCGAACAGGCCGCCGTACTCGACGCAGTCGCCCACGCCCTTGCCGATGGCAGGAATCACGCGGACGGCCGTGGTCTTGTTGTTGATGACGCCGATGGCCATCTCGTCGGCGATGATGCCGGCGATGGTCTCGACCGGGGTGTCGCCGGGGATGGCGATCATGTCCAGGCCGACGGAGCACACGCAGGTCATGGCCTCGAGCTTCTCGAGCGAAAGCGCACCGGCCTCGACGGCGGCGATCATGCCGGCATCCTCGGACACGGGGATAAAGGCGCCCGAGAGGCCGCCCACGCTGGAGCTGGCCATGACGCCGCCCTTCTTGACGGCATCATTGAGCATGGCGAGCGCGCAGGTCGTGCCCGGGCCACCGCAGGTGCCCACGCCGATGATCTCGAGGATGCGGGCAACGGAGTCGCCGATGGCAGGCGTAGGTGCGAGCGAAAGGTCGACAATGCCCTTCTCGACACCCAGACGACGGGCTGCCTCGCGGCTCATGAGCTCGCCGGCACGGGTAATCTTAAAGGCGGTCTGCTTGATCTTCTCGGCGACTTCCATCATCGATGCAGAATCGGGCAGCTTCTCCAGGGCTGCGGCCATCACGCCGGGGCCCGAGACGCCTACGTTGATGACGGCGTCGGCCTCGCCGCCGCCGTGGACGGCGCCCGCCATAAACGGGGAGTCCTCGACCATGTTGGCAAAGCAGACAAACTTGGAGGCGCCAACGGAATCCTCATCTGCCGTAAGTTTGGCGGCATCGATGATGGTCTGCGCTGCCATGAGCACGGCATCCATGTTGATGCCGGCGCGCAGGCTGGCGACGTTGACGCTGGAGCAGACGCGGCTGGTGGTGGCGAGCGCCTGGGGGATGGACTGGATGACGCGGCGGTCGGCGTCGCCGATGCCCTTCTGGACGAGCGCGGAGAAGCCGCCCAGGTAATCGATGCCGAGCGTCTCGGCTGCGCGGTCGAGGGCGTGCGCGATGGGGGTGAGGTCCTCATCCTTGCAGCACGCGGCGATCTGCGCCACCGGGGTGACGGAAACGCGCTTGTTGACGATGGGGATACCGTACTCGCGCTCGAGGTTCTCGGCGGTCTCGACCAGATGCTCAGCCGTGTGCGTCACGTGGTCGTAGATCTTCGTGCACATGCGGTCGAGGTTCTCGTCACCGCAACCCATGAGCGAAACACCCATGGTGATGGTCCTGATGTCGAGGTTCTGCTCCTCAACCATGCCGCGGGTTTCCGCGATTTCTGCGGGCGTGATCGCCATCCTTGCGCTCCTATCTGCCAAAACGAGCATAGTCTTATCTATTCTAACGTGCCGCACGTGCCAAGTGACGCATGCGGCACGTTTTGGTGCACGGTTGTTTCCGTTGTGTTACTTCCCAAAGACCTCTTCGGCGATACGAGCGCTCTCGGCGGCGTCCTTGGCGTAGTAGTCCGCGCCGATTTGCTTGGCGTATTCGGGGGTGAGCACGGCGCCGCCCACGATGATCTTGACGCCCGGAACCTCGGCATGGAGCAACTTGATGGTCTCTTCCATGGCGACGACCGTGGTGGTCATAAGCGCCGAGAGGCCGACGAGCTTGATGTCACGCTCCTGCACGGTCTTGAGCACCTCTTGCGGGTCGACATCGCGGCCTAGGTCAAAGACGGTGTAGCCGTAGTTGTCGAGCAGCATCTTGACGATGTTCTTGCCGATATCGTGGATGTCGCCCTTGACGGTGGCCACGCAGATCTTGCCCTTGTCGGCGATCTCGCCGGCGGGCATCAGGCGCTTGATGGTGTCGAAGCCCACGCGTGCGGCTTCGGCCGAGGCCATGAGTTGCGGCAAGAAGAACTTGCCCTGGTCAAAGAGGACGCCCACCTCGTCGAGGGCGGGGATAAAGTGGTTGTTGATAAGGTCCATGGCGTCGTGGTCTGCCAGCAGACGCTCGGTCTCGGCAGCGATCTCGCCTTTGCGGCCCGAGACGACCATGCGACGAATCGGGTCGTCGTTGCCGTCAGTGCCGGCGGTGCCGGCAGCGGGCGCGGCATCACCCGATGCGGCCTGAGCCGCTGCCGGGTTGGCGGCGATCTTGTACGGATCGGTCCAGCCGGCATAGCGCTCGATGTATCCGGTCGAGCCCTCGTCCTCAACGCTCAGGACACGATAGCTGTAGACGGTGTCCATAAAGCGCTTGGAGCCCGGGTTCATGATGGGGGCGTCCAGACCCGCGCCAAAGGCGGCGGCCAAAAAGACCGAACCCAGCAGCGGGCGAGCGGGCAGGCCAAAGCTGATGTTCGACACGCCGAGCGCGCATTTGACGCCCAGACGCTCCTTGCACAGGGACATGGCGCGTAGGATCTGCTCGGCCTGGCGTTGATTGGTCGAGGCGGTCATGACCAGGCAGTCGATGAGGATACGGTCCGGGCCGATGCCGTAGCGGGCGGCCTCGGCCACGATGCGTTCGGCGATGGCAAAGCGGGCCTCGGCGGTATCGGGGATGCCGCCTTCGTCGAGCGTAAGGCCGACGACGTTGGTTCCATAGTGGGCGACCAGCGGAAAGATCTCATCCATGATCTGCTGCTTGCCATTGACCGAGTTGATGATGGGCTTGCCGGCGTAGCGACGTACGGCGGCCTCGACGGCGGCGGGGTCGGTGGAGTCGATCTGCAGCGGCAACAGCGTGGAGCCTTGGAGCTGCTCGGTCGCTTGCTGGATGACCTTGACCTCGTCGATCTCGGGCAGACCCACGTTGACGTCCAGGATGTCGGCGCCCTGTTCTTGCTGGCTGATGCCCTGGCTCACGACGTAGTCCAGGTCGCCGTCGCGCAGGGCCTGCTGCAGGCGCTTTTTGCCGGTGGGATTGATGCGCTCGCCGATGACGGCAATCTTGTGGCCGTCGCAGGGAAGGTCCACGACCGTCTGGGCGCTCGTGACCGACATGCTGGGCTTGCGGTGGCGCGGACTGGGCGTGTGGTTATCGATAAGCGTGCGCAAGGCGGCCATGTGCGCCGGCGTGGTGCCGCAGCAGCCGCCCACGACGCTCACGCCGTCCTCAATCATGCCGGCGACGGCTTTGGCGTATTCGGGGGCCTGGATGTCAAAGACGGTATTACCGTCGTCGTCCACGTGGGGCAGTCCCGCATTGGCCTGCACCATAACGGGTTTGTCCGTAACGGTGAGCATACGTGCGGCGAGCCCTCGGAGCTCGGCCGGTCCCTGGCTGCAGTTGATGCCCAAAACGTCGGCGCCGATGGCGTCGAGCGTGATGGCGGCCACCTCGGGACTCGTGCCCAGGAACGTGCGACCGTCTTCCTCAAAGGTCATGGTGGCAAAGACGGGCAGGTCGGAGTTCTCGCGGCAGGCGAGGACGGCCGCCTTGATCTCGGCAAGGTCGGTCATGGTCTCGATAATAAAGAGGTCCACGCCCGCATCGACGCCGGCGCGCACTTCCTCGGCAAAGAGGTCGTAGGCCTCGTCGAAGCTGAGGGTGCCCAGGGGGCGAAGCAGCGCACCGATGGGGCCGATGTCGCCGGCGACGTAATGGGCACCGGCCGCGCGGGCGCAGGCGACAGCGGCGGCAAAGACATCTGCCACGGTGGCGGTACCGTCGAGCTTGTGGGCGTTGGCGCCAAAGGTGTTGGCGGTGATCACGTCGCAGCCGGCTTCGACGTACTGACGCTGGATGTCGGTAATGACCTGAGGCTCCTCAAAGTTGAGCAGCTCGGGCAGGGCGCCGGCCTTCATGCCGGCCGCCTGCAGCATGGTACCCATGCCGCCGTCGAACAGCAGGTGTCCCGTGCCCTCGATGGCGGCGCGCAGACGATCGTCCTTAATGCGCAGATCGTCGATCGCGCGCGTCTTGTATGCAGCCCCGTTGCGGCGCGCAGCATCAACAGGCGCCGCCAGCGCGGCGCCGTCCAGATCGTGAGTGATAAGCGGAGTAAACATCGATGAGCTCCTAATGGCTGGAATAGCAGGTGGTGTGGGCGGCGCGGAAGCGACAGTGCTCGCGCATGCGGCAGATATTGCAGGTGGGGCGGCTCTGGGCGTCGTGGACCTCGCCGTCGAACAGACCGATCACCGCGGTCACGCTCTTGGTGGGCATGAGCAGGCTGGTGGGTGTGACGGTAAGCCCGATGAGTCGCGTGGCGTTGAGCGCGTTGACGATCGAGCGCTGGGCCGAGAGCGGGCAGTCGCCGTAGCCGGGACTAAAGCGCCAGTTGCCGGCGAGCCCATGAACGGCGGCGTCCGTCTTGACCTGCTGGTCCATTTGTTCAACGGCGGCTTCCACGTAAGCGGAGCACGCGGCATCGAGTACAGCTCCCTCCAGGGGCTGCTGGGCTCCCGTGGTGCGCAGACGACGCTCGGCGTCCATGCCGAGTGTGCATGCCATGAGCGCGGCAAAGCGGGCGTCTTTGAGATGGCGATAGATATCGCGACCACGCAGCTCAACGTTGGTGCCAACCAGACGGATGCAAGGCTCTCCCTGCTCGTCCACGCCCGTGGCATCGACGGTAAACACGCGCCGCACGCCGCGGGGCTCAATGTCCAGCTCAAGGCGCTCGACCACAAGCTCAATACGTCGTGACAGCTCGGGCTCAATCTGCTGGCCGCCGTAGCCCAGATACCGCAGCATCTCGGCACGGTCGACACGGGGATGGTGCGCAGCATCGACACGGTAAAGCGCCGGCGACGCAAGGTCGGCCGGCACTTCGACAGCGGTTGTATCGATGTGCGGTTTTTCCATTACCCCAGGCGCTCCATAATGGTCGCGGCGATCGCAGGACGATTCATAGTGTACAGGTGCAGACCGGCGGCACCGTGCTCCTTAAGGTCGCAAAGCTGACGGGCGGCATAATCTACACCGGCTGCCTGCAGGCTCTCGGGGTCGTTCTCGTACTTGGCGAGAATCTTGATGACGGGGGAGGGCAGCGACGCGCCGCACATAAAGACCATGCGGCTGATCTGGGACTTGCCCATAAACGGCATGATGCCCGCGGTGATGGGCACCGTGATGCCCGCCTTGTCGGCAAGCTCGCGGAAGCGGTAGAAGCACTCGTTGTCAAAGAAGAGCTGCGTCACAAAGAAGCTCGCGCCGGCGTCCTGTTTTTGCTTGAGGTATTCGACCGAAGCGTTGAGGTCCTCACAGGCAATGTGGCCCTCGGGGTAGGCCGCGGCGCCCACGCAAAAGCCGGCGTCGACGAGCTCGGGGATGAGGTCGCGGGCGTAGGCGTAGTCCGAGGCGGGCTTGTCGTCCTCGGTCGCGCCAGCAGGAAGATCACCGCGCAGGGCCAGCACATTTTCTACGCCGGCGGAGCGGTATTCGTCGATCTTGGCGGCGATGTCGGCATGCGTGCGGCCAACGCAGGTAAGGTGCGCCACCGAGGGCGTGTCGAATTCGCTCGAAATCATATGCGCGATGGGGGCGGTGGTGGCACCGTTGCCCGAGCCGCCGGCCGAGCAGGTGACCGAGACAAAGCTCGCCGAAAGCTTGCACAGATTGCCTGCCACTTCGCGAGCCGTGTCGAGGGTCAGCTCGCCCTTGGGCGGGAACATCTCAAACGAAACGGGTGCGGTGCCCTGGGATGCTGCCTGCTTAAAAACCTCGTCGACGCGCATATCGTGCTCCTTTAGATACTTAAATAGTGTGATGTGTTGTAAGGATTCTACAGCACCACTATGCCACGGTGGAGTTTCACTCACTATTTGGGGGATACCAATCAAAGATGCCTTGCTATCGACATTCCCTATAGCAGAGCGGCCAATCTGGGATGGGGCTATAAAGACTGGTATCTGATGCGAAATACCAGTTAATAGAGCCCCATCCCAAATTGACTACCCTTAAACCATGGGGAGAGGTCTGCAATTTATACAGTTGATTGGCCGTTGAGGGCGGCAACGCCGCCGCGATGCGGTAACCTCATTGATTGGTTTCGTGACAGCAACATAACGGTAATGTTGCGGAAACACGACGAGCCTAATCTATGACTCGTTCGTTAGTAATCAACACCGCTTCTCACGCGGTGCCGATACGAAGGGAGTTCCGTATGGCCGAACTTACTGACCGCTTCGGGACCATGGTGTTCTCTGAGGAAGTCATGAAGGACTACCTCCCCAAGGACATTTGGAAGCGCCTTGCTGCAACCCTCGAGGACGGTGAGCCGCTCGACCTGGATGTGGCCAACGCCGTTGCCCACGCCATGAAGGTCTGGGCCATCTCCAAGGGCGCGACGCACTACGCGCACTGGTTCCAGCCGCTTTCGGGCATTACTTCCGAGAAGCACGACAGCTTCCTCGAGCCCAACCACGACGGCACCGCCATTACCAAGTTTACGGGCAAGAACCTCATCCAGGGCGAGCCCGATGCCTCGAGCTTCCCCAACGGCGGTCTGCGCGCCACCTTCGAGGCCCGTGGCTACACCGCTTGGGATCCCACTAGCCCCGCCTTTATCAAGGACGATGTCCTGTGCATCCCCACGGCTTTCTGCTCCTACACGGGCGAGGCCCTGGACAAGAAGACCCCGCTGCTGCGCTCCATGACCGCGCTCTCGCGTGAGTCCAAGCGCGTTTTGGCGCTGTTTGGCAAGACCCCCAAGAAGGTCGTTCCTTCCGTGGGCGATGAGCAGGAGTACTTCCTGATCAAGAAGGACGCTTACCGCAAGCGCAGGGACCTAGTCATCACCGGTCGCACCCTCTTTGGCGCTGCTCCCTGCAAGGGTCAGGAGCTCGAGGAGCACTACTTTGGCGCTATCCGCCCCACCGTCTCGGCCTATATGAAGGACCTGGACGACGAGCTGTGGGCGCTTGGCATTCCTGCCAAGACCAAGCACAACGAGGTCGCTCCCTGCCAGCATGAGCTCGCCCCTGTCTACGGCGAGGTCAACGAGGCCATCGACCAGAATCTGGTCATGATGGAGAAGATGAAGCTCATCGCCTCCCGCCACGACTTGGTCTGCCTGCTGCACGAGAAGCCCTTCGAGGGCATCAACGGTTCGGGCAAGCACAACAACTGGTCGCTTGGCACCGAGTCCGAGAACCTGCTCGACCCGGGCGACACCCCGCTCGACAACCTGCAGTTCATCGTCTTCCTCACCGCGGTGATCGAGGCCGTCGATAACTATCAGGAGCTCCTGCGTGCCTCCGTTGCCTCGGCCGGCAACGATCATCGTCTGGGCGCCAACGAGGCTCCTCCGGCGATTATGTCCATCTTCCTGGGCGACCAGCTTACCGAGGTTGTCGAGAAGATCATCGACGGCAAGGCTTCCGTCCACGCCACGCGCGGCGTGCTCGACCTGGGCGCTGATACCCTGCCCAAGCTGATGCAGGACAACACCGACCGCAACCGCACCTCCCCGTTCGCCTTCACCGGCAACAAGTTCGAGTTCCGTGCCTGCGGCTCCGAGCAGAACGTCTCCGACTCCAACCTGGTGCTCGATGCTGCCGTGGCCAAGTCGCTCAAGTCTTTCGCCGACGCACTCGAGGGTACGCCCGAGGATAAGTTCCAGGACGCCGCGCTCGAGTACTGCAAGAAGGTGCTGACCGATCACCAGCGCATCCTGTTCTCCGGTGACGGTTACTCCGACGAGTGGCCCATCGAGGCCGAGAAGCGCGGCCTTGCCAACAACAAGACCACGGCCGACGCTCTTCCCGCCTTTGTTTCCGATAAGGCCATTGCGCTCTTTGAGGAGACGGGTGTCCTGACCAAGGCCGAGGCCCAGTGCCGCTACGACTGCAAGCTCGAGAAGTACAACAAGCTCATGAACATCGAGGCCACCACGATGGTTCGCGAGGCGCGTCGTACCTATCGTCCGGTCATTACCGCCTATGCCACCAAGGTTGCTAAGGGCCTTGAGACTATTCGTGCCGCCGGTGCTGAGGCCGCCATGCAGTGCGAGCAGAACACGCTCAACAAGCTCTGCAACGGTATCACCGCCATCAACGATTCCATCAAGGCGCTCGACGCCGTGCATCAGAAGGCCGAGGCTCTTGATGGCCAGGAGCAGGCCAACGTGTATGCACACGAGGTCGTTCCCGCTATGGATACGCTGCGTGCCGCCGTGGACGCAATGGAGGAGATCGTGGCCGCCGACTACTGGCCGGTTCCGACCTACGATGACATCCTGTTCTACGTGTAGGACGTAGCTGACATATCGTCACGGTATTGAGCCGGGGTCCGCATCGCGCGGGCCCCGGCTATTTGTTTGCGAAGGACGCTTTGGATCCCGCTTTGCAACTGATTCGCCCACGCAATAAGGGGTCGTGGGCAAAAAACGTCAAATATGAGTACTGTCACAAGCCCTGTAGCATTATCTTTTTGCAAAATATGCAGTGTTACGCAACATATGTCCAAGTACTTAGCTGATAAATGCCTGCAATTCCTCCGCCGTAGGACGCCTTGTGTCCAAATCGCCTTCTGATGGCATGAAATCGCTGTTACTAAATTGGTAACAGTACTCATATTTGCTATTTTTTGTCCACGGGCCCTTGGATGACAGTGTGATTTTATGCCTTCGGGGTTCGAATCCCGGCATATCGGCAGCAAAAAGCCCGTTACCGCGAGGGCAACGGGCTTCTCAGTTTAAATGGTGCCCCCAGCGGGATGTCCGCGTGCGGCTGGCGCCGCCCGCTTTCGCTGCGTCGCTCCGCTCCTTGCGTGCTGCGCTGGAAAACGCTTACGCGTTTCCTCAGCTCCGCACCCTGTCGGGTTCGAATCCCGGCGTTGGGGTAGCAAAAAGCCCATCACCGCGGGGGTAACGGGCTTCTCGTTTCAAATGGTGCCCCCAGCGGGATTCGAACCCGCGATATCCACCTTGAAAGGGTGGCGTCCTTGGCCGCTAGACGATGGGGACAGCGGGAAAGAGTATAGCAGACTTTTTTGCCGGCGCGTATATCGTTGGCAAACTGGAAAACCACCACAAAGGTGCCTGTCCCCTTTGTGGTGGTGAGGTGTTAGGGGAGGAGCTTCATGGCGGCGTCGTGGGCGGCGTGCTCGTAGATGTCGTCGAGGGGTTTGAGCGGCAGCAGAGCGTTGGCCTGTGCGTCGCCGCGGCGCTCGAGGGCGTGCGCGATCAGCCAGTCGGCGAGTTCGGGATTCTTGGGTAGCGCCGGGCCGTGCAGGTACGTGCCGATGACGCCCTTGTAGATCAGACCCTCAAAGCCGTCGTCGCCGTTGTTGCCGGTGCCAGTGACGACGGACGTTCCGAGCGGCGTGGCCGCTGTATCGAGCAGGGTGCGGCCGCCGTGGTTCTCGAATCCCACAAAGGGCTCGGGTGCCAGGTCGGTCTTGACGGCGACGTTGCCGATCAGGCGGTCGGAGCCGCGCACAGTCTCGGCGGCAATGACGCCCAGACCCTCAATGCGATCGTCGCCCATGTAGTACGAACGGCCGAGCAGCTGATAACCGCCACAGATAGCAAGCAGTGTGCCGCCGTCCTCAACATAGGCCGCGACCTTGTCTTTTTGAGCGAGCAGTTCATGTGCAACCGCCAGCTGGTCGCGATCGGAGCCACCGCCCATCATAACGATGTCGGCGTCGGTCAGGTCGAGCGTCTCGCCCATGTGGACTTCGTCCACACGCACGGGAATGCCGCGCCAGGCGCAGCGGCGTTCGAGCGCGATAACGTTGCCGCCGTCGGCGTAGAGGTTGAGCGCATCGGGATACAGGTAGACGATGCGCAACGGGCGCGAAAGCTCGACCGGCGCAATATCGGTGGGGACAGCGCTACCATCGGCGCGCGTTACGGCGTGGGAGACAATTGAGCTTGCATCGTCGTCTTTAAGCCCGTCGAGCTCCTTGACTAACGGCGGGAAGGCCGTGTAGTTGGCGACGGCGTAGAAGGTGTCATCGGCGGCCTCGTCTGCCACGGCGCCGATCGCCTGCGCGACGTCCGAGATAATCGCGGCATCGATGCCGGCGTACTTGAGGCGTACCTGCATGTCGTGCGCACGCGTGCCTCCGGCAAAGGCGACAAGACCCGGCGTGTCGGCGATGCGCTCGAAGTCGACGTCGTAGATCCACGATACATCGTGGCCGTCAGCATCGTTGTCGTTGAGGAAGAAAGCGCAGAGTCTGCCGCCTGCCGTCTTGATGGACTGGATTTGTCGATCGAAGCCTACGGGATTCTTTGCCAGGTTTGCCTCGACGGTGCGGCCGGCAATATCCCAGCGGCCCATGCGTCCGCCGGCGGGGACGTAGGCATCGAGCGTGGGCTGCAGATGTGCCGCGTCCACGCCCAGCTCGCGCGCCGCAAAGAAGGCGGCGGCAACGTTATAGACCATGTACAGGCCGTTGTAGCGTGTGGCGATGTGTGCAGCAGCAGCGTCGGGCGCAGGTCCAAAGACCAGGTCAAAGCCGTAGCCGTCGCAGCCGAGCTCCACGCCCGTCACGCGACGGACCAGCGCGGGACGCTCCCATCCGCACGAAGGACAATGATAGGCTCCGAGCTGGCCGTACTGCACATAGTCGTACTCCAACGGTGCGTTGCACTGTGAGCAAAAACGCGAGTCGCTAATGCGGTCGGACTCGGTGCCCGTGGCGCCGTCGATGCCAAAGGCGATGCTTGCATTGGGGACGCGCGCGGCGATCGAGGCGCACAGCGGATCGTCGGCGTTGTAGATGAGCGTTGTTGCCGGAGAGAGCTCCAACGCATGGGCAATGACGTCTTGGGTATGGTCGATCTCCCCATAGCGATCCAGCTGGTCGCGGAACAGGTTGAGCAGCACAAAGTACGTCGGTTTGAGCTTGGGCAGAACGCGTACGGTGTAGAGCTCGTCGCACTCAAAAACGCCCACGCGCTTGCCGCCGCCGGCTCGCTTGAGGTCGCTGCGCGCTTCGAGCAGTGCGCCCACCACGCCCGGCTCCATGTTGTTGCCGGCGCGGTTGCATACCACGGTGGCGCCGCTGGCGGCAACGGCGTCGGCGATGAGGTTGGAGGTGGTGGTCTTACCGTTGGTGCCGGTGATCACCACGCTGCGGTCGACAAGACTCGCCAGGTCGCTCAGCAGATAGGGGTTGATCTTCATGGCGATGCGGCCGGGGAGTACGCCGCCCTGGCGCTTAAGGACAGAGCGCAGCCCCCAGCGAGCGATATCACTCGAGGTGCAGGCAAGAGATGAGCGGAGGTTCATGAAACCGTTCCTAACGTAAACGACATGGTCGGGTCGAGTGCGTCACTAGAATCCGTAGCGGCGCGCAAATTCCTGGGCGAGCTGCGATACATCTTCGCAGGCGTTGGCCCAGGGGGCAAAGTCGGGGGTGTCCGAGATGATGCCGTCGGCCTCCCAAACTGCCTGGTGCGAAAGGTCCCAGGGGTCGCGCGGCTCGGGTCGGCAGGGAAGATACGGCGTCTGGTACATGGGGTTCAGCAAGAAGAACGCGCCGCCCTCGCAACGGTTAGCGAACTCACGCAGCGCGCGCGTCGCCGGGCGCATCTTGTTCGTTTTGAACAGCAAGATCGTGCGGGCGAGCAGGTACCAAGGAGAGTTTTCGAGTGCGTCTGCCCCCATCTGCTCCTCGAGCTGGTGGGCCAGGGCAAAAAAGCCGTCCTGGTCTTCTAGGCGGGCGAGGGCGAGCAGCACGGTGCCGGCGGCCCGGGTAGGATAGCCTTCCGCCTTAAGAACGCGGCGAGCATAGTTGGCGGCGGCGCGGTAACGAGCGCTCGCCATGCACAGCTGCGAGATGGCCTCGAGTGTGTGAAGCCACCCGATAAGGGCCGGCTCGCTCACGGTAAGGTCCGCTGCGGTGACACCGTCGGCCAAAACATTATTGGCCCAGTAGTGCGGGGCCTCCATATCAAACCCGGGCACGCCCTGTTGCAAGTAGTCGGCCGTGCTCGTCTCGAGCTTCATCAGGTCGCCCAGGCAGGCGTCGACGGGCGTGTCCGCCAAAATGATGGCGAGCAGCTGGGCATCGACCGCCAGCGCATCGACGCGAACGATCTTGAGCAGCTCATCGCGCATATCGTCGAACAGGCGGTTGCGCGTCTGCTCAAACTCCTCGTCGCTGCCCATGTCCTCGATGCGATGGAGCTCGTCGAGCAAATGACGATGCACGCCGGCATAGGAAAGCAGCGCCTGCGCATGCTCGGTCTGCGCGTACTTTTGAGGGTTAACGCTCACGTCGTTATGGACAAGTTCGCGTGCTGCATCGGTGAGTTCGGGGTGCGACGCAACGTAGGCGCGCTCCAGGTAGGCGGGGATGTAGACGCTCGGATCCATTAGAGGTCTCCTCCCTTAAACGGCAGGCCCTGCTCGGCCGCCCGCAGGATGCGCTCGTCGATCTGGGAACGCACGATATCGTTGGTGGCGACCCAGGCGGCGAAGCTGGCGTTGTCGGGGGCGCCCAAGCCCTCCTGCAGTACCGGCGTCGCCTCGGACAGCGCAAGGACAAGCTCGTCGGTAGAGCCCGCACCCACGTTGACGCGGGCATAGACGCCATCGGGAAACTCGGTTTGGAAGTAGAGTGCCTCGGCCGCGTGCGGGCACGAGCGTGCAAGGATGCGCAAGTAGTGCTCGGCACCCTCGTAGTCCAGCTCGCGCCAGGCTGCGCTCATCAGTGCGATGAGCGTCCACGGGTCCAAGTCGCGCTCCGCGTCCTTGGGACGACGACGCAGCGGCGTGTTGGCGAGATAGGGGACGGAGTGGGCAGAGCGAAAGCGCTTGAGCTCCTCGGCAGGGTATTCGAGCTTCGCCATGGCGAGCATCGCGGTGTGGCGGACGCCGGCCGGATCGTTGGGGGCAAAGTCGAGGCTGCGGTTTGCAGCTTCGAGCGACATGCGATAGCGTCCGCTAATGAGGGCGCGCGATGCAAGGGCGGCAAGCCAGCGCAGGTAGGGGCGGCGCATAAGGTCGCCCGCGGCCTCGCGCTCATAGGGGTCCTGCGCCGAGGCGATCTTGAACGCCAGGTCATGCTCGACTTCATCGCGCTTGGATACCAGGTACTGTACGTATTCCTCGTTGGAGTCGGCGGTGAGGGCCGTCAGCATGCGCTGGGCATCCCAGTTGGTCGGATCGAGCGCGGCGGCCTCGCGAAGCATGTTCTCGGCAGCGGCCTCTTCCTGCTCGGCTTGGGCATCGTCGGGGATAAAGGGAATGCGGTAGTCGACAGCCTCGACCACCTTGGCAATCAGATGTCCGGCGCGGTCGCGATCATGCACGATGAGCGGCGCGGGGTTGCGGGTGAATTGTTCCATCAGACGCTCTACGGCGGTGCCATCGGTGAGCGGGATATTGTCGCGGCGCAAGGCCTCAAGAACGAGGCGATGGCAATCCTCTTGAATGGGATCGAATGCCATGGGGCCTCCTTTGCTGCGGTTAGGGTTCAAATGTCTCTATATAAGGTTCTAGTTTACCCGCATGTGGCACACCGGGGGTGTCGCACTTGGACTTGCACCTTTGCACCACGAAGACGGATGTCGCACAAATGTCGGCACCTTGGACGACCGAGTGGTATCACGGTGCCGCAAACGGTCGATTTTTGGCGGCGAACGGTGCATATTTTGGAGGGGCACAGTCCTGCCCAGGATATGTAGTCAACCTTGATAAAACGTTTGCCCAGCTTGGGGGTATGGATGCTGCACAAGGGTCTTCAGGGATAGAAAAAACGTTTCATCATTGGTAACTTTGGATGAATAACTGACCAACCAGAACGGTAGAATAGTGTTTGTCTGAGCGTTGAGACGTTTAGACATCGCGCATTGTCATCGCCGGCAACGCGCAAAACGGTCCTAACGGAGCCAATCGGGTGCTCCGTTATATACGCAAGTCTAAGAGGGGCTTGTTTAGGAGGCACAGTATGGGACGTTTTACCAATCCTCGCGATCTGTACTTTGGTGAGGGCGCTCGCCACGAGGTGAAGAACCTCAAGGGCAAGAAGGCCATCATCGTTTCTGGCGGCAGCTCTATGCGCCGCGGCGGGTTCCTGCAGGACGTCGAGAACGACCTTAAGGAAGGCGGTTTCGAGGTCAAGCTGTTCGAGGGCGTCGAGTCCGACCCGTCCATCGAGACGGTCATGAAGGGCGCCGAGGCCATGCGCGAGTTCGAGCCCGACTGGATTATCGCCATCGGCGGCGGCTCGCCCATCGATGCCGCTAAGGCCATGTGGGTCTTCTACGAGTATCCCGAGGAGTCCTTCGATAACATCATCCAGCCGTTCAGCTTCCCCGAGCTGCGTCAGAAGGCTCATTTCTGCGCCATCTCCTCTACCTCCGGCACCGCTACCGAGGTCACCGCGTTCTCCGTCATTACCGACTACGCCAAGGGCATCAAGTACCCGCTGGCCGACTTCAACATCACCCCTGATGTCGCCATCGTCGACCCCGAGCTCACCTACACCATGCCCGCCAAGCTGTGCGCCCACACCGGCATGGATGCTCTGACCCACTGCATGGAGGCCTACGTTTCCACCTGCGCCTCTATGTTCACCGACGCCAACGCCCTGCACGGCATCCGCGAGATCGTCGAGTGGCTGCCCAAGTCCTATGCTGGCGACCATGAGGCCCGTCAGCACATGCACGAGGCTCAGTGCATCGCCGGTATCGCCTTCTCCTCGGGCCTGCTCGGCATCGTTCACTCCATGGCTCACAAGACCGGTGCTGCCTTCGAGAACGGCCACATCATCCACGGTGCCGCTAACGCCATGTACCTGGGCAAGGTCATCCAGTGGAACTCCAAGGACCCGCGTGCTGCTGAGCGTTACGCTTACGTGGCCAAGGAGATCCTGCACCTTCCCGGCGAGACCAACGAGGAGCTCATCGCTGCGCTCGTCCAGAAGATTCGCGATCTCAACGACCAGCTCAACATTCCGCAGTCCATCAAGGATTACGCGAATGGTGGCGTGAAGGTCGACGCCGAGAACCCGCAGATGGTTTCCGAGGAGGAGTTCCTCGCCAAGCTGCCCGAGATCGCTGCGAACGCCGAGACCGACGCCTGCACGCCCGAGAACCCGCGTGAGACCAAGGCTGCCGACTTCGAGAAGATCCTCAAGGCCTGCTACTACGACACCGACATCGATTTCTAATCGACTCTTGTTATCGTAACGAGGGGCTCCGCACGTATCTGTACGGAGCCCCTTTCTTTTTTCTTTTAGAGAATGGGATAGTTATGGCTGCATTTTTCAATAGCCCCAGCAAGTACATCCAGGGTCCGGACGAGCTCGCCAAACTCGGCTCCTATGTCGAGCCGCTCGGCGCTAAGGCCCTCGTCATCGTGACGCCTTCGGGCAAGAAGCGCGTCGGTGCCAAGATCGAGGGCGGTTTTGCCGAGGCTAAGGCCGAGCTGCTGTTTGAGGACTTTAACGGCGAGTGCTCCAAGGGTGAGGTCGATCGCCTGGTCGCGCTCGCTCGCGACAACGGTTGCGACATCATCGTCGGCGTCGGTGGCGGCAAGATCCTCGACACCGCGAAGGCCGTCGCCTATTACCTGGAGTCCCCGGTTATCATTTGCCCCACCATTGCTTCGACCGATGCCCCGTGTTCGGCGCTTTCGGTGCTCTACACCGACGATGGCCAGTTCGATAAATATCTCTTCCTTAAGGCAAACCCCAACATTGTCCTGATGGATACGACGGTTATCGCGGCGAGCCCGGTGCGCCTGACGGTTTCCGGTATGGGCGATGCGCTCGCAACCTACTTTGAGGCCCAGGCGACGCATGATGCCGACGGTGGCACCTGCGCTGGCGGCAAGGGCGGCATGGCCGGTCTGGCGCTCGCCAAGCTTTGCTACGAGACGCTTATGGCCGATGGCGTCAAGGCCAAGGTCGCGCTGGAGAAGGGTGCGCTCACGCCTGCAGTCGAGCATATCATCGAGGCCAATACGCTGCTTTCGGGCATTGGCTTTGAGAGCTCGGGCCTTGCTGCTGCTCATGCCATCCACAATGGCCTGACGATGCTGCCCGAGTGCCACGGCATGTATCACGGCGAGAAGGTCGCCTTTGGCACCATCGTCCAGCTGGTACTCGAGGATGCTCCGACTGAGAAACTCGAGGAAGTCCTGGGCTTCTGCATTGAGCTGGGCCTGCCGGTCACGATGAAGGAGCTTGGCGTTGCCGAGGTTACGCGCGAGCAGGCCATGGTCGTTGCCGAGGCCGCCTGCGCGCCCGATGACACCATGTGCAACATGCCGTTTGAGGTGACGCCCGAGATGGTCGCAAACGCCATCCTGGGTGCCGACGCGCTGGGTCACTACTACCTTATGGATGAGTAAATCAAGCTAAGGAAGGGGCAAAGCCAGCAGACGGCTTTGCCCCTTTTTGCTATGGTGCAAACCAACCTGACCCCATCGCACCAAGTTGGTGCAAAGGGGTCAGGTTACTTTGCACCAATCGTTGTTTGATGAAGGGCGGATTCTCGTATGGCGCTTCCTATGGTTTATGGCGGTCCCGGCCGGTATGTTCAGGGGCCGGGCGAACTTTCGCGTCAGGGCAGGTATTTGTCATGGTTGGGCTGCGCTGCCTATGTCTTGTTTGACCAGGGCACCGAGGATCGGCTGTGCAGGCAGATCGTCGATGGATTTCTGGATGAAGATCTGAGTGAGCCGTTCTTTAAGATTTATGACGGTCCGTGTACGGAAGAGGCCGTTGTAAAAATGGCTAAGGAAGCCCAGGCTGAGTATTGCGACATGGTGGTGGGTATCGGTGGCGGCAAGATGCTCGATATCGCCAAGGCAGTAGCGTTCTATGCCGAGCTGCCGTTGTGCGTATGCCCCACGGCGGCCTCAATGGATGGTCCGTGCAGTGCGATTTCGGTGCTGTACCACGAGGATGGGTCGTTCGACCGCTACCTGATGCTCGAGAAGAATCCAGACCTGGTCGTGGTCGATACCAACGTGGTCGCGGCGGCCCCACTGCGTATGACGGTTGCTGGTATGGGCGATGCGCTGGCAACGTACTTCGAGGCGCGTTCGTGCGCCGCGGCGCACGGCGCCAACGAGCACGGTGGCGCGCCGGGGCACTTGGCCCTGGTCGCGGCACGTTCCTGCTACGACACGCTCATGGAATGCGGTGTCGCTGCCAAGCGCGATCTCAAAAAGGGCCGTACATCGCCGGCGGTTGAGCGTCTGATCGAGTGCAATATTCTGCTCTCGGGCGTCGGTTTTGAGAGTGGTGGCTTGGCGTTGGCGCATGCCATCGCCAACGGTCTGACGATCCTGCCCGAGTGCAAGGCCATGCATGGTGAGGCCGTGGCATTTGGTCTGGTGGTGCAGCTGCGCCTGGAGCGTGCGCCCGAGCTTGATCAGGTGCTCGAGTTTTGCCAGCGCGTCGGTCTGCCGACGACGCTTGAGGAGCTGGGGCTTGGTGAGATTACCGATGCCGATTTGCTGAGCGTTGCCGACGCAACTTTTAAGAACGAGCGCAACATGGCCAACGAACAGGCAAAGGTGACTAGGCAAAAGCTCGTGCAGCTCATGCGCGAGGCATAGTTTGGCGCTTGATTGACCTTGTGCAATCGAGGCGGCGATAGGCCATGGGCTATTTGCCGCAAAGATGCGCCGCGTGAAATTTGCCCGAGGTGTGGACCGATAGCGTATTATTATCTCTTGCTTGTTTGCACTGCTCAGGGAGGGGCCGCGCATGGCGCAGGAACACGATCTGTTTGATGACATTATCGAGATCAGCAAGGGTTTCGACTTTCTTAAAAACCCGCTTGGCGGTGTGACCGATGCGCTCGATCCGTCGGCGCCGCAGTGGAATCCTGCCGACTACAAGGAGCGTCCGCGCGGCAACACCATTCCGTGCTTGACCTGCAAAAACGAAAAGAGTGGCTGCACCGCGTGCATGGACGTGTGTCCGGTCAGCGCCATCGAGGTCGAGGAAGATGCCATCGAGATCCTCGATTCCTGTCGCAAGTGTGGCCTGTGCGCCGCTGCCTGTCCGACTGAGGCGATCATCTCGCCGCGCCTGGCGCCCAAAAACCTGTATGACGACATTGTCTCGGCGGCTACAAGTCACGAGACCGCCTACGTTACCTGCACGCGCGCCCTTAAGCGCATGCCGCGCGAGAACGAGGTCGTCGTTGCCTGCGTGGGCGATATTACAGCCGAGACCTGGTTCTCGGTGCTGGCCGACTATCCCAACGTGAGTGTGTATCTGCCGCTGGGCGTGTGCGATAAATGCCGCAACACCGGTGGCGAGGACATGCTGGGCGAGGCGATTGCGAAGGCCGAGGAATGGGCTGGTACGGGTATGGGCCTGGAGGTCGACCCCAAGAGCCTCAAATGCCATAAGCGCCGCGAGTACGAGCGCAAGGAATACATGGAAAAGATCGCCCGTACCACGGGCCTGACCGTGACCAAACTCAATCCGGCGACGGCGGCGCTGGCTTCGGTGACGCAGAAGCTCAAAGCCCATCGCCATCAGATCACCCAGCTGGAGCGCACACTCAACACCATGTGCGGTACCACGACAACCAAGCGTCGCCGTTCGCTCACGCACGGGCGCCAGCTGGTGCTCTCGACGCTGCAGAACCATCCCGAGCTTGCCCAGAACATGCAGGTGAGCACGCCGGAGTGCGATTTTGACAAGTGTACGTCGTGCGGCGAGTGCGTTAACGCGTGCCCCACATCTGCCTGTGACCTGGTGGGAAGCGGTCGCTTTGCACTGGAGTCCACGTATTGTTTGGGCTGCGGCGCCTGTGTCAAGGTGTGCCCCGAACATGCGCTCAAGCTTGTTGAGCACGATGCGTCCAATCTGGTCGTCGTCGATCCCGAAGCCGAGGAAAAGGCCGCCCAGAAGGCGAAGGCTCACGAGGAGGCCGAGAAGGTCAAGGCCGAGGCAAAGGCCAAGCTCGATAAGATGCTCGATCAGGTGGAAAAGCTCGCAGACTAGTCAGCGACTCCTATCTCTGCTTCATTCGTGCCGCCGCGGTGTCCGGATTCGCCCGGATGCTGCGACGGCGCTATACTTATGCAGTTTGAAGTACCTGTATCAAAAGGAGCTGTCGTGTCCCTTTCCATCGGTATCGTGGGCCTGCCCAACGTAGGCAAGTCGACGCTGTTCACCGCGCTTACCAAAAAGACCGGCCTTGCCGCCAACTACCCGTTTGCCACGATCGACCCCAACGTGGGTATCGTCGATGTGCCCGATAGCCGCCTGCAAAAGCTCGCCGACATCGTCAACCCGGGTCGCATTGTGCCGGCTACGGTCGAGTTCGTCGACATCGCCGGCCTGGTGAAGGGCGCCAACGAGGGCGAGGGCCTGGGCAACCAGTTCTTGGCAAACATCCGCGAGACCGACGCCATCTGCGAGGTCGTGCGCTACTTTAAGGACCCCAACGTCATGCGTGAGGTGGGTCGCACCGGCGAGTTCGTCGATCCCGCCGGCGATGCCGACACCATTATGACCGAGCTCATCCTGGCCGACATGGGCACGCTCGAGAAGCAGCTGCCCAAGCTCGAGAAGGAGGCCAAGCGCGACAAGGAGCTCATGCCCAAGTTTGAGGTCGCCAAGCGCCTACTCGCCTGGCTCAACGAGGGTAAGCGCGCCGCGTCCATGGAGATGACCGACGAGGAGCGCGCCGCTGCCAAGGGCCTGTTCCTGCTCACCATGAAGCCCATCCTGTATGTGGCCAACGTGGACGAGGATATGCTCAACGAGGACCTGGCGCCCATCGATGGCGTTAAACCGCTGCCGATCTGCGCCAAGATCGAGGCCGAGCTTTCCGAGCTCGATCCCGAGGACGCTGCCGACTACCTGGAGAGCCTGGGCCTGGAGCAGCCCGGTCTGGACGTGCTCGCGCAGGCCGCTTACAAACTGCTCGGCCTGCAGTCGTTCTTTACGGCTGGCGAGATGGAGGTCAAGGCCTGGACGGTTCGCCAGGGCGCGACCGCCCCGCAGGCCGCTGGCGTCATCCACACCGACTTTGAACGCGGCTTTATTAAGGCCGAGGTCATTGGCTACGACGACTACATCGAGCTCGGTGGCGAGCAGGGCGCCAAGGCCGCCGGCAAGCTGCGTATCGAGGGCAAAGAGTATGTCATGGCCGATGGCGACGTCGTGCACTTCCGCTTTAACGTGTAAGGACGACGCATATGTTTAAATACGGCAAAAAAGCTGGCTACATGGGTATTGCGTTGCTCGTGCTTGCGGTGATTCCGCTGGTGGTTGCAGCGTGTGTTATCCCCAACATTGGCCCCGAGGTGGCAACGAAGTTTAACGCCGCCGGCGAGGTGACGCGCTGGGGCAAGAGCTACGAGCTGCTGGCACTGCCGGTGCTCAACCTGCTGCTGAGCGTGGCGACGTACTTTACGGCAGGACGTCAGGCTAAAAACAATGATGACTCCGCCGCCATGGCGCGCATCGTGTGCGAGCGCTACCTGCGCAACGGTTGCATCACGGGTGTGTTCCTCAACGTGATCAACGTTTACTTTATGTACTCGGCTATTACCGGAACGGGCTTTGGCTTTGGTTTCTAGCTTGTCCTTTTAGTCAACGAGCCTGCACGCATATTCAATGGCTGCTGCGAGGCCGCCGCTCGATCGTGGTTTAAAGACCATGTCGGCGGCGGCCTCGTTTTCGTATCCGGCGCCGCGAAGGGTGAGCGCGGTACCGGCTTCCAGGAGAAGGGGCAGACCGCGTTGGCTGGTTGCGATTACGGCAGCCTGATTGAGCGAGCAGCTGTGCGCTTGGCATTGGATGGCAAGTTCGCCTTGCGCCGGGCAAGGGACCAGAACGGCGGCTACGCGACTTGATAGCAATGCAAATGCTGTGCGCTCATCGGGCGAAAGACATTCTGCTTCAACGACGACGAGCTTGGGCGGTGCGCTGTTTGTGCGAAGCGTGGCTCGGTACGTGCGGACCGAAGAACCCGACATAGAAAACTCCTGTGTATTCGGCAAAACGTAAACTATAGTTTACGTTTATGTTCGGCTCCATTTCAAACTCGTCTGCATGGACGAACGTGCTAAACAGATTCTTGGCAGGCGGGTCGAAGAGACACGCAGGGACCTTGGTATCTCCAAGGTTGATTTTTGTGTGGCGACAGGAATCAGCCGACCCTACCTCGACCGAATCGAAGATGGGACGGCAAATTTCACGCTCAAGGTTCTATTTAAGATCGCGCCCGCACTCGGCATGACGGTATCAGAGCTTCTCGAGGGCATCGAATAGGGGATACCCGTCGACAACTGAATTACGCCATCGGGATGCGGTCGTGGTTGACTTGGCTGTAGAACAGGCGCTGAATCTCGGCCGCATCACGTGACTGGCCGAGTGCCCACATGGTTTTGGCCACGAGCGTCTCGGTGGTCATGTCGTCGCCGCGCAAAATGCCCGGATGATCGGCGTAGGCACGGCCGACCTCATAAACACCCAGGTCAAGGCCCTCTTCGGGGACCTGCGTGGTCATAACGACAGTGCGACCCGAATCGACCCAGCGGAAAATTGCCTCTTGGAACGACTCGCCCGACTCACCAAACTCGGGGATACCGCCAATGCCAAAGGTCTCCAGAATCACGGCGTCGTAGCTATCGGCAAGGGCGTCGAGGATGCCCGGGTTTACGCCGGGCGTAAGCTTGAGTACAAATACGCGCGGGTCGATGCTGTCGTAGAAACGAACCGGGTTCTCGTTCTGGTGAGTGCCATGGAGTCCGTTGCGAACGATGCGGTCGTTGCGGATATAGGCAATGGGCGGATAGTTGACGCTAATGAACGCGTTAAAGCTCATGGTACGCTGCTTGCGGGCGCGCGTGCCGGCAATGGCGACGCCGCCAAACACAATCGAGACATCGTGCGAGTGCTCGTCGAGCGCATAGAGCAGGCTCTGGTACAGGTTGAGCTTGGCGTCGGTAAAGGGATTGCCCATGGGCTTTTGCGAGCCGGTGAGCACGATGGGCTTGGGGCTGTCCTGAATCAGGTAGGAAAGCGCTGCCGCGGTGTAGCTCATGGTGTCGGTGCCGTGCAGAATCACGAAGCCGTCGTGGTCGGCATAACCCTCGACGATGACGTCGCGGATACGCATCCAGTCACTGGGGCGCATATTGGTGCTGTCGATGTTCATGGGCTGCACGACGTCGAGCTCGCAGAGGCCCGAGATCTCGGGGACGCTCTGAGCGAGTTCCTCACCGGTTAGGGCGGGGGAGAGGCCGTTGCCGTCCTCGGTCGATGCGATGGTGCCGCCCGTGGCGATGAGAAGGATGCGCTTCATGCTGGTATTCCTATCGTATTTGCCGCCGCAGAGGCGGAGTCGTTCGGCAGTATTGTGGCACAGGGCGTCCAATGTTCAAACGTATTACATCATCTGCAACGTTCGGTAACACTTCAATTGCCGTCAAATAGGGGCCCAGGTCGTGCGTTTGCCGTGCGCTGATGGCTGCGAGGGACGAGAAACCCCATATAACGTGTACACTATGAAAGTTATTTTTGTTCATTCACGCGGGTGGGCACCGGCTCCCCGCCAACAAGAGGGGGAAACCATGGATCAAAAGGCTTCCGCAAAGGTCCTCGTACTCGACTTTGGTGCGCAGTACGGTCAGCTCATTGCCCGTCGCGTCCGCGACCTCAACGTGTATTCCGAGATTGTCCCCTGCGACATCTCGGCCGACGAGATTCGCGAGATGAACGCCTCTGCGCTCATCCTTTCCGGCGGCCCGGCCTCCGTGTATGCCGAGGACGCTCCGTCCATCGATCCTGCCATCTTTGACCTGGGCCTTCCCGTCCTGGGCTTTTGCTACGGCCATCAGATCACGGCCGTGACGCTCGGTGGCAAGGTCGGCCACTCCGAGGTGGGCGAATACGGCCGCGCCACCATCACGCGTACGGCCGGCGCCAAGCTCTTTAACTCCACGCCTATGGAGCAGACCGTGTGGATGAGCCATCGCGACGCCGTGTCCGAGGTGCCCGAGGGCTTTACCGTTACCGCCAGCACCGACGTGTGCCCGGTTGCCGCCATGGAGTGCGTCGAGCGCAAGATCTTCACCACGCAGTTCCACCCCGAGGTCAAGCACTCCGAGTACGGTCAGCAGCTGCTGAGCAACTTCCTGTTTGAGATCTGCGGCCTGGAGCCCAACTGGAGCATGGACAACCTGGTCGAGACCATGACGGCAGACTTCCGCGAGAAGGTCGGCGACGACCGCGTGATCCTGGCCCTGTCCGGTGGCGTCGACTCCTCCGTCGTGGCTGCGCTGGGCGCTCGCGCCGTGGGCAAGCAGATGACCTGCGTGTTCATCAACCACGGTCTGCTGCGCAAGGGCGAGCCCGAGCAGGTGGAGGAGGTCTTCACCAAACAGTTTGACGTCGACTTTATCCACGTCCACGCCGAGGACCGTTATGCCGAGCTTCTGGCCGGCGTGACCGAGCCCGAGGAGAAGCGCCGCATCATCGGCACGCAGTTCTGGAAAGAGTTCTTCGCCGTGGCGCAGCAGCTCGAGTGCGACGGCAAGCCGGTCAAGTACCTGGCTCAGGGCACCATCTACCCCGACATCATCGAGTCCGGCGCTCGCAAGACAGGCGGCAAGACGGCCACCATCAAGAGCCATCACAACCTGATCCCGTTCCCCGAGGGTGTACACTTCGACCTCATTGAGCCGCTTGATCACTTCTTTAAGGACGAGGTCCGCGCGCTTGGTCTGGCGCTGGGCCTGCCGGGTCACATCGTGTTCCGCCAGCCTTTCCCGGGCCCGGGTCTGGCCATCCGCATCATCGGTGCGGTCGACAAGGAGAAGCTCGAGATCCTCAAGAATGCCGACGCTATCGTGCGCGAGGAGCTCGACGCCTACAACCAGCGCCTGTTTGAGCAGACCGGCGAGCGCAACTCCGAGCACAGCTGCTGGCAGTACTTTGCGGTCCTGCCCGACATCAAGTCCGTCGGCGTTATGGGTGACGAGCGCACTTACCAGCGCCCGATCATCCTGCGTGCCGTCGAGTCCAGCGATGCCATGACCGCCGACTGGGCCAAGCTGCCCTACGACGTCCTGGCTCGCATCTCCGGCCGCATCGTGGCCGAGGTTCCCGGTGCCAACCGCGTGTGCTACGACATCACGTCCAAGCCGCCGGCGACCATCGAGTGGGAATAGAACAGACGTTCGATAAAATAATATAGTATTAGATAGCGGGCACGGTTT
>NZ_QRQX01000023.1:0-333 GCF_003475665.1 Collinsella sp. AF29-7AC | reverse complement strand
ATAAAATAATATAGTATTAGATAGCGGGCACGGTTTCAATCGAATCCGTGTCCGCTGCTGTATGTGTGTCCTTGCACGCCCAATATGTGCCGTAAAAGCCGCCTTCTTCAACGTCAAAGTGAATGGGCTTCATTTTTGCCTTTTAAAATCCAATTTTCACGATTTGCATTTTCATCCCGTTGTCACCGACCCTTGCGAGAAACCGGAAAAAGCTGCTGACAGAAGGGTCTCTCAAATCGTTGTAACCCAGCATATAGCCGCGACTTGTGACCTGCAGACGGCTGTTCCACGTGCCGATTTCCTTGGCGGCATCCGAAACCGCAAAATATGCCC
>NZ_QRQX01000022.1:0-33044 GCF_003475665.1 Collinsella sp. AF29-7AC | reverse complement strand
AGCACTTAATGTGCTTTCCGTCTTGCGCAGGACTGTAGAGCAGGAAAGTTCATATGCGCCGCCCGGCTCCCGCGGCTCCCGAGGGGTATCTCCCATGCAAAAACTTTTGTTGGGTAAAGTCCGAGGTCAGTGGCGTTTTATAACGAGAAATTCAAAAAAGTTGAAAATCCATTACAAATTTGCGTTGACTTTAGGTAACTAAAGTTTCATACTCCTTTTCAACCACTGGGGGATGTGAACACGCACGGATCGTTCACATCATGATTGAAGAGGATTTCTTAGACATGTTCACGCATCAGCTAAACATTATCAGCGTAGTAATTATCTGATGCGGGTTAGCACATACAGCTAGCCCGTACGATAACGGGCGGCTGATGAAGATGAGGGCCGTCGAGCGCAACCGACGGCCCTCATTTTTTATGTCTAGGAAGTTCTTTTTAGAGGAGGAAATGTAATGAACGGAGTTTTGCTCATGGTTGTGGCCGCGGCGGTGCTCGCCTGTGGCTATCTGGGCTACGGCCGCTGGCTGGCCAACAAGTGGGGCGTTGACAAAGAGGCCCTCACGCCGGCCAAGCGCATGAAGGACGGCAAGAGCTTCTCGCCCGTCTCCGCCTTCACCGCGTTCTCGCACCAGTTCAGCTCGATCTGCGGTGCTGGCCCTGTCACGGGTACGATCGTCGCCATGGCCTTTGGCTGGCTGCCCGTCGTGCTCTGGGTCCTCGTCGGCGGCATCTTCTTTGGCGCCGTCCACGACTTTGGTGCTCTGTACGCTTCGATGAAGAACAACGGCAAGTCGCTCGCTCAGCTCATCGAGAAGTACATCGGCAAGACTGGCCGTCGCCTGTTCCTGCTGTTCTGCTGGCTGTTCTGCATCATCGTCATCGCCGCTTTCACCGACATGGTCTGCAAGACGTTCATGTTCACCTCGGTCGTTGACGCTTCTGGCGCTGCCACCGGTGCCATCGACTTCACCAAGTCCTATGCCGCTGGCTGCGCTGGCACCATCTCCATCCTGTTCACCTTCGTCGCTATCGCCTTTGGTTGGGCCCAGAAGAAGTTCAACCTCACCGGTGCCGCCGAGTTCGTCACCGGCGTGGTCCTCATGGTTCTCATGTTCGCCGTCGGTATGCAGTTCCCGGTCTACCTGGATAAGTTCCAGTGGTTCGCCGTCGTCATGGTCTACCTGGTCTTCGCTGGCGCTATGCCCATCCAGATGCTCAAGACCCCGCGTGACTACCTCACTTCCATCATGATGATCGTCATGATCGCCTGCGCTGTCCTCGGCATCGTCGTCCTGGGCGTTAACGGCCAGGCCACTATCACCGCTCCGGTCTTCACCGGCTTCTCCACTGCCTCCGGCATGATGTTCCCGGTCCTGTTTGTCTCCGTCGCTTGTGGTGCTCTCTCCGGTTTCCACAGCCTCGTTTCTTCCGGCACCTCTTCTAAGCAGGTCGAGAAGGAGCAGGACGCCGTCAAGGTCGGTTATGGCGCCATGATCGTCGAGTCCTTCGTCGGCATCCTTGCCATCATCGTCGCCGGCATCATGTTCTCCGATATGAACACCGCCGGTACTGGCGCCCTCAACGCCGGTGTCGCTTCCACCCCGTTCCAGATCTTCGCCGCTGGCATCTCCCGCGGTATGCAGGCCTTCGGTGTTGACGGTACGCTCGCTACCGTCTTCATGACCATGAACGTTTCCGCTCTGGCCCTGACCTCGCTCGACGCCGTCGCCCGCATCGCCCGCACCTCGTTCTCCGAGTTCTTTGCCCAGACCAACGACGCCCTGGCCATCGAGTCCAAGGCCGGCTACATGAAGGTTCTCGGCAACCCCTGGTTCGCCACGGTCGTCACCCTGCTTCCCGGTCTCGCCCTTGCCTTTGGTGGCTATGCCAACATCTGGCCGCTCTTTGGTGCTTCCAACCAGCTGCTCGGCGGTATGACCATGATCACCCTCGCCGTGTTCTGCAAGTGCACCGGCCGCAAGGGCTGGATGCTCTACGTGCCCGTCGCCTTCCTGCTCTGCTGCACCTTCACCTCGCTGGTCCAGAGCGCCATGGGCTGCATGACCGCCGTCCAGGCCTACGGTTTCTTCGGCACCATCCCGGCTACCGCCACCACGGCCGCCGTTTCCGTCGCCGCCACCAAGGGCCTGCAGCTCGTTTTCGCCGTCCTGCTGATGGTCCTGGGCCTCATCGTCGCCGTCAACTGCCTCAAGGAGTTCTTCGGCAAGGAGGCCGGCTCCATGCCTGATGAGGAGCCCGAGTGGTCCGAGATGGGCAAGGCCGAGTACGGTCGCGCCGCTGCCGCTGAAGCTCCTGCCGACGCCGAGGCCGCCAAGGCCTAGTCGGTCGGACGGGTTGAATCTCCCATCTATTTGACTCGGAAAGACCGGGTCCGCAATCAAGCGGACCCGGTCTTTTTTCTTGTGAGAACAGGTGGTGCAAGGGCGTTCTCGCAGATGTTTTGCGTGGATAGGCTCGTGCGTTGTACCATATGGACGTATATGTGTGCATATGAAAGGGGCCCCGTGGCCAAGACGGTATATTCCGATAATCAAAACAATGTCGATGCTCTGGCTGAGCGTCTGAGCAGCCAGACATCGCTTTCTGCCGAGCGCGCCAAGCTGGTTGCCTACGACCTGCTCTGCCGCAAGGCGCTCAAGATTAAGTCGAGCGCGCTGGCGCAGATTTTCCGCTCCGTCGATAAGGAATGCGACACCAAGGCGATGCGCGATGAGCTTATCGCGGCAAATATCGTGACCAAGATCGAGGGCAGCGGCATTAACGGGCGCCCGGCGTTCTATACCATCAATGTCGAGATCCGCGATGCCCAGGAGCAGCCTGCCGAGTCCGTCGAAGATTTTGTCGTCGAGGATTCCGCTGACGTGCCTGCTGTGGAAGAAGCTGCTCCGCGTGAGCATGTCGATACCGATGAGTTGCTCGATGAGAACGTCGTGCGTGCCTTTACGGCCAAGGCAGGACGCGGCGGTTTTGGCGGGGGTGGCAAGCGCGATGCGCAGCGCCGCGCCCAGCAGGAGCGCTTCCGTCGTGCCGTTGCTCAAAAGGGTGAGACGGATGCCGAGGCTGTTGAGAACGAGGTTGCTGCCGAGTCGCAGAGGCCCGCGAAGGAGCAAAAGCCCGTGGAGGCCCAGGAGCCCCAGCGTCGCCGTGGTGCCCACTTTAAGGCTGCGCAGCAGGATGTCGCGCATGAGGTTGAAGAGCCTTCCGAGGCTGCAGACGATGTTGAGGAGTCTGCCAAGAAGGCTCCGGGTTCATGCCGTCCCGGGCGTGGTTTTGCGAGGCGCGCGTATCCCGTAAGGCGTCAGGAGAAGGGCGAGCCGGCTCCGACCGCTCAGGCCGAGAAGGCCGAACAAACCGAGAAAACCGTTGAGCCGGCGGCTCGCGAGCAGCAACCTTCCGAGTCGCAGCCTGCGGCTGACACTGAGGTCAAAGCTCAACAGACCGCTGATAAGCAGGCGGGGGAGAGCGCCTCAGGCAAGCCCCGCCGTCGTCGTCACCGCGGCGGTCGTGGCTCAAATGCCGAGGCCGCGGCCGAGAAGACAGCGACACAAAACGGAGATGAGAAGGCCGAGACTCCGGTGGATCAGGTCAAGCGCCAGCCGGCGAAGGAGGCCAAGTCCGATCGTCCGCAAAAGCGCTCGTCTGCGCCCAAGCAGGAACGTAATACCCGGGCAGATTCCAAGCGTAAGCCTCATGCACAGGCTGAGCCTGCCGCGGCTGATAGTGCTACCCAGCAGCCCGAGTCGGCCGTCCACGGCGAGGTATCGGCGTTTGCCCTTGCCCGCGTTTTAGGCAGGCAGCTGCTCAAAGTTGTCCCTACGCCTACGGCGCTCTCTAAGATCAAGGAGCAGCAGACACAGATCGTAAAGGTCGAGGGCAAGGACGGCAAAAAGGCTCCGCAGCGCACTCAGCACAACGAGATGTCCAACCGCAAGATTGCCGAGGAAATCGCAATCATCCAGGCTTGGATCGAGCAAAACCGAGGTGCCGATACGCCGGTTGCCTCGCGCCGCCAGCGTGCCTACCAGATTTTTAACGACGAGAAGGCTTTTGACGGCAAGCACGGCGAGCGTCTAATTCGGCGTATGACCGAAAAGGGCATCAGCATGCAGGCGATTAAGGTCGCCCCCAACCGCCCCGTGCACTTTACGGGTTTCTTTACGCTGGGCGCCGATAAGCCGTTCATTATGGTCGAGAACCTGGACACCTATGACGAGATCGTCAAGCTCCTGCGCGGCCGCAAGCACGCTAAGCTCTTTGGCATCAAGGTGGGCGGCGTGATTTTTGGCGGCGGATGCAAGGCGAGCGTCTCGCATGCCCTGGACGATTATCTGGCCGAGATCGGCTATCGCTTTAACTACGTCTACTACGTGGGCGATATCGACCGCGAGGGCGCGCGCATCGTCGAGCAGGCTCGCAATGCCAATGTGGTTGAGATTCGCCTGCATGCCGGCATGTACCGCGCCATGCTCGCCGAGCATAAGCGTCGCGTGAAGGCCGGCGGCGAGTGCGAGCCCGCGGCTGCCAACCAGGGCGTGCCGCAGAACTTGGCGGCGACGATCAAGGATCTGCCCATGGTCACGCGCGTGCAGTTCCGCAATGTGCTACGCGAGGGCGGGCGCATTCCGCAGGAGATTCTGATGACCGCCGACTATCGGGATGGCGACTCGGGAAGCTTCGACCGCATGCTGAACAACTAAATTCCGCCGGCCCCGGGAGAGCGGGGACACCGGCTTAGGTTTCCTGCTCTACAGTCCTGCTCACGACGGAGGCCACATTAAGTGGCCTCCTGTTCGTGCGGAACTCGCGATAAACCTAAGCCGGTGTCCCCGCTCTCCCGGGGCCTGTCGTGGCTTGGCCGTTGCATGCGGCTCGCTTTTCGGAACGGGGCTGACGGACACGTTCCGAAATCTACCACCGTCGCTGTACAGGGTGTCTATAAAGAGCCGTGGCCAAAAAACGGCAAATATGAGTACTGATACTCTTTTAGTAGCAGTAATTTTGACCAAATTTAAGGTGATTTGACGTGTCGATCGAGCAGATAAGCTGCCGTATCTCCTCAAGTGTTCATTAAAGGAAGACCTTGATGCGAATAAATCTCATTAAGATCTTCTTTTATTAACGAAAATAATGTAGCTACAACGGTAACAGTACTCATATTTGCCGTTTTTTGGCCACAGTCCTTCGGAGGGTCCTCGAAAATAGTCCCGAGCCGGCACTTGGGGACGTTCCTATAATGCCGGCACTTAGGAGCGTCCCCAAGTGCCGACACCGCGTCTGCCTGCGGCGGCCGCGCCCCGCTGCGTCGCTTCGCTCCTTGCGTGCTGCGCTGGAAAACGCTTCGCGTTTCCTCAGCTCCGCACCCTTGCGGGTTCGAATTCCTCCGCTTGCCCACAAGAAAGCGCCCTGGGCCGTTATGGGCTTAGGGCGCTCAGTTTTAATGGCTGGGACGGAGGGATTCGAACCCCCAACAGCCGGCACCAAAAACCGGAGTTCTACCGTTGAACTACGTCCCAATGTGTGGTGTTGCCCAAAAGCAACTCGTCTAGTTTACCTAATCTGCGAGGGCATCGCAAACGCCATCGAGTAGGCGTACGGCGAGCGTCTGCGCGTCGCTGGCCGTGAAGGTGCCGTTGTAGCGCGTCATGCCCGTGAGCTCAATGCGAATGCGAGCCGGCTTCTGCTGCGCGGCGACATTGGCGGTGCGGATGCGCTGGGCCAGGTTGTGGCACTCGGCGAGGGCAATCGTGGCGCGTGGCGCGGCGTCGGCGGGCAGCTCGTCGCTTGCGATCTCGAGCACCAGGTCAACGTCGGTTGGGACCTCGGAGTCGCAGAGCATCATGCCGCTGTTGTCGGTCGTTGCCGTGGCGATGTTCCACATGCGCGAAGCAACGCTGCGTGCGATGGGGTCCTCACCGATAACGGCAATCTGGAAGCGCTCGAGCACGTTGGCGGCGCGAGCAAAACCGATGCGGGACTCGGCTTCGGTGACCGAGGGCTTGCCCTCCCACACATGGTGCAGGCGGTTGATGTAGGCGTAGGTGTCCTGGAAGGCCATGCCGTCGGCAAACAGGCCGACATTTTCCTGGAACTGCTGCAGGGCGGCCTCGGTATGCGGACCAAAGTAGCCGTCGTCTTCGCCACAGGCAAAGCCCAAAACGTTGAGAGCGCGCTGCAGGGCCTGCACATCGGCGCCATGGAAATTGGGCATGCGCAGATACAGAGTGCGGTCGCCCAGCTTATACGAGGCGTCGACCAGGGCGCTCCAACAGGGGATATCGACGGCATGACCGGCAGCAAGGCCGCTGTCGAGCCTGAAGGTGCTGACGGCCTGCTCGGTGGTGGTGCCAAAGCGCTTGTCGACAACCTCGGCGTCATCGATTGTATAGCCGAGCTGCAGAAGGCGGGACTGGACGTCCTCGACGGCTGCTCCCTGCATGCCCGTGGTAATAGGTTCCATGAACGAACCCCTTTCGGCGTACCATTCGTACTATTTTGAGCGTGTGTCGGATAGACAACGCGAGACAATTTATAAACATGCACTCAATAGTGTAGCAACTTGTACCCAAACTCGCTGCCCACAGGTTTTATGACCCCCGCTAGCTAAGACGCTCCACAAAGAAATCTGCCATTGAGAGGAAGAGCTCGCGCGCATGCGGGTCAAGCTCAACGTTCTCGATGGCAGCCTTGGCTTTTGCGGTCAGGTCCAGCGCGTAGGCGTGAGCATATTCGATGGAGCCGGTCTGCTGGAAGATCTCCACGGCGCGTGCGAGCTGCGCAGGGTCCTCGGTGCCCGAGGAAAGGATTGCCTCGATCTCGTCGTGATAGCGCTCGTCTGACAGGGCATGCACGGCAACGAGGGTGCGCTTGCCCTCGGTGATATCGGTGCGGAAGTCCTTGTTGGCGGCCTCCTTGGTGCCGATCAAGTTGAGCAGGTCGTCTTGAATCTGGAAGGCAAGGCCCGTGTGCAGCCCAAAGGCGCGCAGTGCCTCAATCTGCTCTTCGCTGCCGCCGCCGATAATGGCTCCGGCGGCAAGCGGCGTCGCTCCGCTGTAGTACGCGGTCTTGTGCGTCGCCATGTCCAGATAATCGTCGACCGAAATGTCAAAGCGCCCGTCGCGGACCCAGCCCAGGTCGAGCGCCTGGCCCTCGATGGTACGGACGATCATCTCGGTAAGCTCGTGGAGCACGCGAAGCTTCACGTCTGCGTTGAGTGTGGGGTCGTCGAGAACCGTCTTGGTGACCATGGTGAGCGCCAGGTCACCGCAGTTGATGGCAAGACCGGTGCCCTCGGTAAGGTGCATGCAGGGCTTGCCGCGACGAATCTGCCCGTTGTCGGCGATGTCGTCGTGGATGAGTGCGCCCGACTGAAAGTGCTCGATGGCCGCCGCTGCGCTGCGGGCGCTCTCAAAGCTGCCGCCTACCGCAGCGGCGGCGAGCATGCAGATGAGCGGGCGGTGGCGCTTGCCAGCGTTTGCCGTAAATGCCGAGAGCGGGGTATACAGGTAGCGCTCGATATCGGCGGAAGTCGCCTGTCCGTCAAAGAACGTGGCCAGATAGTCGTTAATCTGGTCAAAGTGCTGGGCTAAAAAGCTGGTAAACGGACTGGACACGGGTTCTCGCATTCTTTGATAGGTTGCATCGTTGCATTATGCAGACAACATATTGCCACATTAGGGCGTCGAGCGCGGCGGTTGAAGACGATTGGTCCATGCGGCCGCAAGTGCGGTAGGGGCTTGGCTAGATAAGCCCAAAGTGTTCGAGCGCGGTGACGACGCCGTCGTGGTCGATGCTGTCGGTGACATAGTCGGCCTTTTCCTTGAGGAAGTCCGGTGCGTTGCCCATGGCGATGCCAACGTCGACGGCGTTCATCAGCGAGACGTCATTGCTGGCGTCGCCGATGCCGTATACGGTTCCGTGGTGGGGATCGAGGGCGTCGAGTACGGACTGGATACCCTCGCGCTTGGTGCATTCGCGAGGCGAAATCTCGGTCACTTCGAGCTCGAGCTCGTTAAAGCAGAGCAGCGGCTCAAACGCTTGATCCTGAGCGATGCGGTTGGCAAGCGACGTGGACATTAAGATCTTGTAGGCGCTGTAATGTTGCAGCTGCGTAATTGCATCGCCCACGGTGCGGGCGTATCCCGGGGCGTCGGGCGCATCGGCACTCATGCGAACGACGCCATTGAGTCCCTCAAAACGAATCACTTCGTCCGATTGCTCAAGAATGGGAGCAAGGCGCTGCAGCATGCCGGGCGTCATCGCCAAATCGCGAATCACGTGTCCCTCAAGTTCGACATAGCCACCCGCGAGGCAGACGATGCCGGTCCAGGGCAGCTCGAGCAGCTTTGGATGGATGCAGCTCAGCGTGCGCCCTGTGCAGATAAACGCCATATTGCCCTTGGCGACAAAATCACGGATGGCTTGCGAGACCGCTTCATTGGGATAGGGGGAGAGGTCTCGCTCGCTCTCGGGAAGTTCTTGTGCCACTCGAGGGTCTTGCCAGGCGAGTGTTCCGTCGATATCGAAGAAGCAGATATCGCCGCGCTTATGGGCTGCGCTGGCGGCAGGGGAGGCCGAGGTGGTGGGCACAAATCCCGGCTCGAGGCCCATGATCTGGTCAAAATGCTCTTTAACGCGGGGAACGGAGATGCCAATAATCACCTGGGCGGTCTTGCCCGTAATGATGAGGCCCTTGGCGCCCACCGCGACAAACGACGCATTATCTGCAACGATGGAAGGGTCTGCGACCTCGACGCGCAGGCGCGTGGCGCAGTTGGTTGCGCCCACGATATTGCCAACGCCACCTAAAAGCTGAATTACCCGCTCGGCGAGGACGTGATCTTGATCGGATTGAATACCGACCTCGCCATTGGGAGATTGCTCTTTGGCAAAGCCGCTTCCCGTTAAACGATCGATTGCCGCGCGATTGGAGACATGATCCTCGCGGCCCGGCGTCTTAAGGTCATAGACCAAGATGAGTGCTCGAAAACTAACAAAAAAGATGAGGCTAAAGGCAAGACCGATACCGAGCGCCAAAAGGTAGGAGCCGGCATGCATTCGCATGAGTGGGATGAAGTTGAAGGCCGTCATTTCCATGAGACCGCCCGAGAAGATGCCGACGATGCCAAAGAAGTTCATGGTCATGGCAAGGCAGGAGGACAGGACGGCGTAGAGCAAAAAGAGTCCGGGATAGGTGAACATAAAGAGAAACTCGAGCGGCTCGGTGACGCCGCAGACCACCGAGGCGACGATGGCGGGCAAAAGGATGACCTTAAGGCCGGCGCGGCGTTCGGGTTTGGCGGTGAAATAGAATGCTGCCGCGATGGCGGGAAGGCCAAAGAGCTTGCCCCAGCCGGTGGCGGTAAAACCTGCCCAGGGCGCAAGTTCATTTAAAGGGCGCGTGCTATGGGAGAGAATGGGGAGCAGGTTGGTCCACGTGGCGTAAATACCGTCGTGAATGACCAGATTGTCGTAATAGATGGGCATATAGAGCAGATGGTGCAGCCCCATGGGCTCGAGCGCTCGCTCCAAAAACACAAAGATGCCCACGCCGAAGGGGCCGACGCCCGCAAGTGCGTGGCGCAGCGTTTCGGTCACAGCGTATGCGAAGGGCACGATGGCGGCCGAGATGGCGGCAAGGGCAAACACGGCAAAAAAGCTGATGAGGTAGACCAGCGAGGAACCCGAGAAGGTGCCGAGCCAATCGGGAACCTTGGCATCGTAGAAGCGGTCATGGATGGCGACGACGGTTGCCGACACCGCCAGCGGGCCGATAATGCCGGTGTCGAGCGTCTTGATGCCGTCGATGACGGTGATGCCGCTGGCGGGGGTTAAAGACGACGGGTACTTAAGTCCAAGGTTGTCGCCGCTCAGCTTAATGATCTCGCTCAAAAAGAAACAGTAGGCAAAATAGGCTACGAGCGCCTCGAGGCAGCAGCGTGCCGGTTGCTTTTGGGCAAGACCGATAGGCAGCGCTACGGCAAAAAGGAGCGGGAGACGTTTAAAGACCGTCCACGAGCCGCGCTGGATGATGGTCCAGAAAACGTACCAAGGGGTTCCGTATACGGCGAGATCGCCGACGATGTCTACGGTCGTGGCGAGGGCGGAGATGCCGACCATGAGGCCTGATATAGAAAACAGCATGGCGGGCGCGAACATGGCTCCGCCAAAACGTTGGATTTTCTGCAGCATAATATGCCTTCCGGATGCAACATGCTGTGCGAGCAAGAACGTTTAAACAATGAACTCATTGTAGAGGACTGGCTGCTTGCCGCATTGACGGTTTTGATTCGGTCCGATTTGGGTTTCGGGGGAACCGTCGACGGTAAATAATCCGTGCTTTACCGATAATCGGTTTAAACAACTTTAAGAAATGCTATCGTGCCTAGCCATACATATTCATTAGAGGTGAAATCATGCCAAAAGCGATTTACGAAGGAATCTACCGCGAGATCCGTTCGCGCATCATTAACGGGACCTATGCGTTTCAGGAGATGCTGCCAACCGAAGCCGAGCTGACCGCGGAGTTTGGCTGCACGCGCAATACCGTTCGACGCGCCTTGAGCATGCTGGCCGACCAGATGTTTGTGCAGCCTATACACGGTAAGGGCGTGCGCGTTATTTGGCTTAAGGGCGAAACCGACATGCTGGGCGCACTCGAAGAGGTTGAGTCGTTTGGCGAGTTCGCAAAACGCAACAATGCCGTCGCATCGACCGAGGTCAAGTCTTTTGAACATTTGATTTGCACTGAGCAACTCTCTCGCCGCCTGGGCTTTAAGGTGGGCGAGGAGCTGATTCGCGTAGTGCGTGTCCGAAGCCTCAACGGCAGCGCGCGCCAAGTGGACCATGGCTACTTTTTGGCGTCGGTCGCCAAGGGCCTGACCCCCGAGATCGCGGCGGATTCTATCTACGGCTATCTGGAGCACAAGCGCGGCGTCAAAGTGATGGCGAGCCGTCGTACGGTGAGTGTCGAGCTCGCCAACGATGAGGACTGCAGCTATCTGGACCTTGGCAAGTACAACTGCGTCGCCGTTATGGAGAGCCAGTCGTACACCTCGGACGGCATCTTGTTCGAGGTCACGCATGCCCGCACACACCCCGAGATCTTCCATTACCGCGTCAATTCCAAGCGATAGCCGGCTAGCTCGCAGCCTGACGAGACTCATGCCCTCAAAGCGAAAACGCCCGGTCAAACCGACGATGCATCGGCTTGATCGGGCGTTTTCTCTGCATTCGATAACAAATAATTGTTTATACAAAACTTGTCAAGTATCAAGTCGAAATTACCGTTCACCGAAGTTTTTCTACCGCTCTAGTAATACTTGTTCAAACAACTAGCCAAATAGCGTATTGTACAAATCAGCAAAAGGGGCAAAGTCCCCGAGCCAATCTCCGAAGGCGGCGGCAAAGGGTGCCGCCACGGTGTGAAAGGGTGGATTGTAATGAAGAACGAAATGAGCAGAAGGCAGTTCCTGGGCTTTGCTGGTTCCGCGGCTGCGGTTCTTGGTCTGGGTCTCGTGGGCTGCGGTGGTTCTGCCGGCTCCGGCTCCTCTGCTTCTGGTGACGCTGCCGAGGTCTACTTCCTCCAGTTCAAGCCCGAGGTCGACAAGGAGTGGAAGGAGATCGCCAAGGCGTACAAGAAGGAGAAGGGCGTCGAGGTCAAGATCGTGACCGCCGCCTCCAACACCTACGAGGAGAAGCTCAAGTCCGAGATGTCCAAGAGCTCCGCTCCGACGCTGTTCCAGGTCAACGGCCCCACCGGCCTTAAGAACTGGAAGGACTACTGCGCCGATCTTTCCGACACCAAGCTCCGCGGCGAGCTCATCGACGACTCCCTGGCGCTGCAGTCCGACGGCAAGGATCTGGGTATCGACTGGGTTCAGGAGAGCTACGGCATCATTTACAACAAGGAGCTCCTCGAGAAGGCCGGCTACAAGGCCGAGGACATCAACTCCTTCGACAAGCTGAAGGCTTGCGCCGATGACATCCAGGCCCGCAAGGACGAGCTCGGCGTTGACGGTGCCTTCACTTCCGCCGGTATGGATGACTCCTCCAGCTGGCGCTACACCACGCACCTCGCCAACCTCCCGCTCTACTACGAGTTCGAGAAGGAGCACAATCAGGAGGACGACGAGATCAAGGGCGAGTATCTCGACAACTTTAAGCAGATCTTCGACCTGTATATCACCGACTCCACCTGCGATCCTTCGCAGCTCGCCTCCAAGACCGGTGACGACGCCACCAACGAGTTCGCAACCGGCAAGGCCGTCTTCTACCAGAACGGCTCTTGGGCCTACGCCGACCTCACCAAGGCCGGTATGACCGACGACCAGCTCGGCATGCTGCCGATCTACATCGGCGTCGATGGCGAGGAGAACCAGGGCCTGTGCTCCGGCGGCGAGAACTACTGGTGCGTCAGCTCCCAGGCTTCCGAGGATGCCCAGAAGGCCACCGAGGACTTCATGTATTGGTGCGTCACTTCTGACACCGCCACCAGCATCATCGCTGACAAGATGGGTCTGACCGCCCCGTTCAAGAGCGCTAAGGAGACCACCAACGTCTTCTCGCAGCAGGCCGTTGCTATGGCCAAGGACGGCAAGAAGACCGTCGCTTGGGACTTCGTTTACATCCCCTCTGAGGAGTGGAAGAAGAACCTCAAGCAGGCTCTCATCGCTTATGCTGCCGACAACACCAAGTGGGACGGCGTCAAGAACGCCTTCGTCGATGGCTGGAAGACCGAGAAGGCTGCTTCCGAGTAAGCAGTTGCTGCCCAAGCTATCTGATTAGCGACAGGGGGCGGGCAGACGTAGGTTTGCCCGCCCCCTGCATATATGAAAGGACCCTTCTATGGGCAAAGCACTCAAGCGCTGGTGGCCGCTCTTTATGCTGCCCACGTGCCTGGCGTTTATGATCGGGTTCGTGATTCCCTTTATCCAGGGTTTCTATCTCTCGTTCTGCCAGTTTATTACCATCAATAACGCGCACTTTGTCGGTATCGAGAACTACGTGCGCGCGCTGTCCGATCCGCAGTTCTCCACGTCGTTCTTCTTTACGGTGGCGTTTGCCTTCCTGTCGACGGTGCTCATCAACGTGATCGCGCTGGCCATCGCGCAGGCGCTCACCCGCAAGGCGCTCAAGGGCACCAACATCTTCCGTACGATCTTCTTTATGCCTAACCTGATCGGCGGCATCGTGCTGGGCTACATTTGGCAGATTCTGATCAACTGCCTGCTCTCCAACGTGGGCGCCCAGCTCATCGCCCTCAACTCCGCCGCTGGCTTCTGGGGCCTTATCATCCTGACCCTGTGGCAGCAGGTCGGCTACATGATGATCATCTACATCGCCGGTCTGCAGTCCATCCCGTCTGACTACATCGAGGCCGCCAAGGTCGATGGCGCTACGGCATGGCAGACGTTTTGGAAGGTTAAGATCCCCAACCTGATGCCGACTATCACCATCTGCCTGTTCCTGTCCATCACCAACGGCTTTAAGCTGTTCGACCAGAACCTCGCCCTTACCGGTGGCGCCCCGGCGCACTCCACCGAGATGCTCGCCCTGAACATCTACAACACGTTCTATTCGCGTGCTGGCATCGCATGGCAGGGCATCGGTCAGGCCAAGGCAGTTATCTTCTGCATCCTGGTTGTCGCTATTTCTATGATCCAGCTTAAGGCCACGAGGTCCAAGGAGGTGCAGCAGTAATGAAACGCGATAAGGCTATCAACCGCGCGCTCTCGATCTTCTTTACGATTCTGTCGCTCGCATGGATCTACCCCGTGTTCATGATTGCGCTCAATTCCTTTAAGAAAGCGACCGCAATCAGCACCACCACGGCGTTCGATCTGCTCACGCCCGAGACGTTCAACGGCCTCGCAAACTACGTGCACGCTCTGAACGAGCAGGGCTTTGCCTCGGCGTTTATGTACTCGCTTATCATCACGGTCACGTCGGTCGTGCTGATTCTGGTGTGCTGCTCCATGTGCGCTTGGTACGTGGTGCGCGTCAACAGCAAGATCTCGAACTTCTTCTATTACCTGTTCGTCTTCTCGATGGTCGTACCGTTCCAGATGCTCATGTTCACGCTGTCCAACCTCGCGGACCGCATCGGCTTTAACACGCCGTTTAACATCTGCTTCATCTACCTTGGTTTTGGCGCGGGCCTCGCGGTCTTTATGTTCGCCGGCTTCGTCAAGAACATCCCGCTCGAGATTGAGGAAGCGGCCATGATCGACGGCTGCAACCCGGTCCAGGTGTTCTTTAAGATCGTCCTTCCCATTATGAAGCCCACCTATCTTTCGGTCGGCATCCTTGAGACCATGTGGGTCTGGAACGACTATCTGCTGCCCTACCTTACGCTCGACTCCACCAAGTACAAGACCATTCCTATCTTGATCCAGTACTTCCGTGGCGGCTATGGCCACGTCGAGCTCGGCCCCATGATGGCATGCATCATGATGGTCGTCATCCCCATCGTCATCATGTACATCTTCTGCCAGAAGTACATCATTGACGGCGTTGTGGCAGGTGCCGTCAAGGGCTGATGCCGTAACTGTTTTGCAAGTTTTGGCGGCGCCTCTCAGCGCGGCGCCGCGTATCGAAAGGTAAAGACATGGCCGAGATCGTTCTCAAACATGTTCAGAAGGTGTATCCCAACAACGAGTCAAAAAAGAAGGGCTTCTTTGGCAAAAAGAAGAAAACCGAGGAGAAGAAGCACAACCTCAAGGTTACCGAGGACGGTGTGCTCGCTGTAGAGGACTTCAACCTCACCGTTCACGACCAGGAGTTCATCGTCCTCGTTGGCCCTTCTGGCTGCGGTAAGTCCACGACGATGCGCATGGTCGCCGGCCTGGAGGATATCACCTCGGGCGACGTGCTCATCGACGGCAAGCGCGTCAACGACGTCGCTCCCAAGGACCGCGACATCGCCATGGTGTTCCAGAGCTATGCTCTGTACCCCAATATGACGGTGTACGAGAACATGGCGTTTACGCTCGAGCTCAAGAAGGTCCCCAAGGACGAGATCGACCGCAAGGTTCGCTCCGCTGCCGAGATCCTGGGTATTACCGAGTATCTTGACCGTAAGCCCAAGGCACTCTCCGGCGGCCAGCGTCAGCGTGTCGCCATCGGCCGCGCCATCGTACGTGACCCCAAGGTCTTTCTGATGGACGAGCCCCTGTCCAACCTGGATGCTAAGCTTCGTAACCAGATGCGCGCCGAGCTCATTAAGCTGCGTCATGAGATCAAGGGCACGTTCATTTATGTTACTCACGACCAGACCGAGGCTATGACCCTCGGTGACCGTATCGTGGTCATGAAGGATGGCGTCGTCCAGCAGATCGCCACCCCGCAGGAGGTCTTCAACCATCCCGCGAACATCTTCGTCGCCGGCTTTATCGGCGTGCCGCAGATGAACTTCTTCGATGCCCAGCTGGTGCGCTCGGGCAACGGCTTTACCGTCAAGACCGAGGATATGAACGTGGCGCTCGCCCCCGAGACCTGCGCTCAGCTTGCTCTCAACTGGGACGGCGGCGACGTGAAGGAGATCACGGCCGGCGTGCGTCCCGAGCAGATTCTGCTTGCCGACAAGGGCGAGGAGGGTGCGCTCCAGGGCACCGTCGAGGTGACCGAGCTCATGGGCTCGACCGAGCATGTCCACGTGACCGCTCCCGACGGCCAGTTTGTCCTGATTATCCCCGTCGTCGACCTCGAGGCCAAGGGCGCGCTCAAGGCTGGCGACCCCATCTGGTTCAAGTTCGAGAAGAACGCGACTCATCTCTTCGATAAGGTGTCTGGCAAGAACCTTATCTAGGCCCGGTGCATCCAGGCCCTCCCTTTGGGCGACTGCGGCTTTGCCATCCTTTTGCCGCGGTCACATATAAGGCTCCCCTCCCGTCCACTGGGCGAGAGGGGAGCCTTTCTTTGTGTTGGGACTGTCTGACCGGTCGTTTGTCTCGATCTGTAACGGATAGGGCCGATTTCGGACGTTAGATGTTACAGATCGAGACGGTTCCGCTGAGCTAACCATTTCATCTAAATCTGTAACACCAAAGGCGAATTTCACCTGCTAGATGTTACAGATTGAGATAAACCCAAGGGGAGGGGCCGGTATGTCTCAATCTGTAACGGCTGGGACCGTTTTGGTTGAGTAGTTGTTATGGATCGAGATTGTTTGGCCGAGTCGGATCACAGGGTAACGTGCGGGCACAAAAAACGGAGCCGCGTTGCCGTGGCTCCGTTTTCAAGAGGATGGGCGATGAAACCGAATTAGCTCAGGTGCCAGATCTCGTCGTTGTACTGGGAGATCGTACGGTCGGACGAGAAGGTGCCGGCGTTGGCGATATTGATGAGCGCCTTGCGCATCCAGGCGTCCTGGTCCTCGTAGTCGGCCAGCACGCGCTCCTTGGTCTGGATGTACTCCTCAATGTCGAGCAGGGCCATAAACCAGTCCTTGCCCTTAATGTCGTCGTGCAGGCGCTGCAGGCGCTCGGCGTTGCCGGTTGCCATAAAGGCCGGGTTGGTGATGAAGTCCACCAGCAGTTTAATGCCGGGCTTGCGGTAGAGCGCACCGGCGTTGTAGGTGCCATCGGCGTAGAGCTGCTCGACCTGTTTGGACGAGGCACCAAAGGTATAGATGTTCTCGTCGCCCACGAGCTCGGCAATCTCCACGTTGGCACCGTCGAGCGTGCACAGGGTTAGGGCGCCGTTGAGCATGAACTTCATGTTGGAGGTGCCGCTCGCCTCCTTGGAGGCCAGGCTGATCTGCTCGGAGATGTCAGCGGCGGGGATCACGCGCTCGGCGGCGGTGACGTTGTAGTTCTCGATCATGACAACCTGCAGGTAGGGAGCCACGTCGGGGTCGTTTGCAATCCACTGCGACAGCGTCAGGATCAGATGGATGATGTCCTGCGCGATAGTGTAGGCAGGCGCCGCCTTGCCGCCAAAGATGATGGTGACGGGGTGCTTAGGCCTGTTGCCGTTCTTGATATCGAAGTACTTCCAGATGATGTAGAGCGCGAGCATCTGCTGACGCTTGTACTCGTGGATGCGCTTGACCTGGACGTCGATGATGGCGTTGGAGGGAATGGTCACGCCCTGCTCGAGCGCCATGAACTGGCGCATGATGGCCTTGGCCTCGACCTTGGTGGCGGCCAGGCGCTCAAGAACGTCCTTGTCGTCGGCGAACTTGGCGAGTTTGCTCAGATCGCCGGTGCTGCGCCAGTCGGTGCCGATTACATCGTCGAGCAGGCTGGCGAGCGCGGGGTTGGCTCCATGGATCCAGCGGCGGAAGGTGATGCCGTTGGTCTTGTTGGAGAACTTCTCGGGATAGATCTCGTAGAACGGATGAAGCTCGGTGTCCTCCAGGATCTTGGTATGGAGGGCGGCTACGCCATTGATGGAGAAGCCAAAGTGGATGTCCATGTGGGCCATGTGGACGGTGTCGTATTCGTCGATGACGGCGACGCGCGGGTCATCGTGCTCGGCCTTCGCGATCTCATCGAGCTTGACGATAATGTCGGCGATGGCAGGGGAGACCTTCTGCAGGCTGACGAGCGGCCACTTCTCGAGCGCCTCGGCAAGAATCGTGTGGTTAGTGTAGGCGACCATGGAGCGTACGATGGTCACGGCCTCGTCAAACTCGATGCCATGCTCGGTGGTGAGCAAGCGAATGAGCTCGGGGATGACCATGGTGGGGTGCGTGTCGTTAATTTGGACCACGGCGTAGTCGGCCAGATCGTGCAGGTTGCTGCCGCGCTCGATGGCCTCGTCGATCAGGAGCTGGGCGGCGTTGCTCACCATGAAGTATTCCTGGTAGATGCGAAGCAGGCGGCCCTGCTCGTCGGAATCGTCGGGGTAGAGGAACAAGGTGAGGTTCTTGGCGATCTCGGTCTTGTCGAAGTCGATGGAGCTGCCGGGGACCAGGCCGTCGTCGACGCTCGCCAGGTCGAACAGGCGCAGACGGTTCTTGGTGGGCTGGCCGTAACCGGGCACGTCGATGTTGACGAGCTTGGAGGTAACGGCAAAATCGCCGAACTCGACGGTGTAGGAGCGGTCGTCGTCGACTAGGATGTCCTGCTCACCGAGCCACTCGTCGGGGACGGCCTTCTGCTGGTTGTCGACAAAGCGCTGACGGAACAGGCCGTAGTGATAGTTGAGGCCCACGCCATCGCCGGTCAAGCCCAGCGTGGCGATGGAATCCAGGAAGCATGCGGCCAGGCGGCCCAGGCCGCCGTTGCCGAGCGACGGCTCGACCTCGAACTCCTCGATCTTGTTGAGGTCGTGGCCTGCGGCGGTGAGCTGGTCCTTAACCTCGTCGTAGATGCCGAGGTCGATCATGTTGTTGATGAGCAGCTTGCCGATCAAAAATTCGGCGGAAATGTAATAGAGCTTTTTCTTGCCGTTGTTGAGCGGACAGGCGGCAGAGTGCTCCTGCACGAGCTTGACCAGCAGTTTGTAAATGCGGCGGTCATCGAGTTGCTCGAGCGAGGTTCCAAAGGACTGCTCGGCAAGATCCGCAAGATTGATACGGGGCATGTTTCCTCCTGTGGTGAGTCGACTACATGTCAGAAATTCAAAAGAAGCCCGCGCGAGGGATGGGGATGGCCTCGCGCGGGAAAAGCGGTCGCGTCCGCACGGTGGGGTGGGGTCGGGCGCGGTGGCTCCTATTGGGGAAGCTCGATTTCGGCTTCCGACGGGATGCGGAAGTAGGTCTCGGTCCAGTCGGTGAGTTTGTGCTCGAGCTCGCGGGTGATGGCGCCGTCGAGCATGCGCCAGGTCCAGTTGCCGCCCAGCGTGGCAGGGGTGTTGATGCGCGCCTCGTTGCCCAAGTTGAGCAGGTCCTGCATGGTGTAGATGCACGTGTCGCTCACGCTGGCTGCGATGGCTCGGTTGAGCGCGTCGGCGATGGGTTCGCCGGCCTGCTGATGGGTGTACAGGGCTGTCTGCTCGCGCTGACGCGGGGTAGCCGTTCCTTCAAACCAGCCGCGTGCCGTCTCGTTGTCGTGAGTGCCCACGTAGGCGACGGTGTTGGCAATGTAGTTGTGCGGCAGGTAGTACGAGTTGGTGCCCTCAAAGGCAAACTGCAGGATCTTCATGCCGGGGAAGCCCGAGTTGTCGCGCATATCGATGACGCCGGGGGTGAGGAAGCCCAGGTCCTCGGCGATGATGGGCAGCGTGCCGAGCTTTTCCTCGAGTGTCTTGAAGAGCTTGAGGCCGGGACCCTGCGTCCACGAACCGTAGGACGAATCAGGCGAGGAGAACGGCACCTCCCAATAGGCCTCGAAGCCGCGGAAGTGATCCAGGCGGATGACGTCGTACATGTCGAGGGCGGCGCGAATGCGGCCCTCCCACCAGGAGAAGCCGTCGGCCTCCATGGCGTCCCAGTCGTAGATGGGGTTGCCCCAGTACTGGCCGGTGGCCGAGAACTGGTCGGGCGGCGTGCCGGCGACGCTCACGGGATTGCCGGCGGCGTCGATCTTAAAGAGCTCAGGTGTCGCCCACATCTCGACGGAGTCACGCGAGACATAGATGGGCAGGTCGCCGATGATGAGAATGTCGCGCTCGTTGGCATAGGCCTTGAGGCGGCTCCACTGGCGATCGAAGAAGTACTGCGTCATCTGGTGGTAGAGCATACGCGCCGGATGGTCGGCGCAGACCTTGGCGGAAGCCTCGCCGCGGGTGCGGAGCTCCGCGGGCCACTCCCAAAACGCCTTGAGACCGCACTCCTCTTTGACGGTCATGAACTCACAGTAGGGGATGAGCCAGTCCTCGTTGGCCTGGATAAAGTCATCGAAATCGGCCGGCTTGTCGGCAGCAAAGCGCTCGGCGGCGCGGTCGAGAATCTGACGGCGGCCGCCAAAAATAGCACCGTAGTCGACATTGCTGGGGTCGGATCCCAGATACACGCCATCGATATCGCGCTGCTCCAGATACCCTGCCTCGATAAGCTCGGCAAAGTCGATAAAGTTGGGGTTGCCTGCGCGGGCCGAGAACGACTGATAAGGCGAATCGCCATAGCTGGTCGTCGTAAGGGGCAGAATCTGCCAGTAATGTTGTTTGCACGAGGCGAGAAAATCGACGAAGTCGTAGGCATTCCAGCCAAAGCCGCCGATTCCGTATGGTCCGGGCAGAGATGAGACGGGCATGAGGACGCCGCTTGCACGCTCCATGAATGCGCTCACCAACCTTCTTGTTGTGGGGTCGGCCTGCCGATGGGTGTGCAGTCCGCCTCCGATGTTCTGATTCGATACGCCTATTGTAAAACATGTTGTTTAAACATGTACAGGCAAGATAAAAAAGTTGGTCGATTTTCGGCGAATGGCTACATGCCATGAAAAAGCCCCGACCTCACAACGTGAGATCGGGGCAAGAACGGTATGTAGGTTTTTGCTACTCGGCGTCGGCGAAGCCGTTGGGGTTGTGGCTCTGCCAGTTCCAGCTATCGCGGCACATGTCCGCGATGTCGTACTGGGCCTTCCAGCCCATCATGCGCTCGGCCTTGGAGGCATCGCACCAGTTGGCAGCGATGTCGCCGGCGCGGCGCTCGCGGATCACGTAGGGCAGCTCCTTGCCACAAGCCTTGGAGAAGGCGGCGACGACCTCGAGTACCGAGGTGCCGGTACCGGTGCCCAGGTTAAAGATCTCGACGCCGGTCTTGCCGTTCATCCAGTTAAGGGCGGCAACGTGACCAGAGGCCAGATCGCACACGTGGATGTAGTCGCGCACGCCGGTGCCGTCGGGGGTGGGGTAGTCGTTGCCAAAGACCTGAACGGCCTCGAGCTTGCCCACGGCGACCTGGGCGACATAGGGCACCAGGTTGTTGGGGATGCCCTTGGGGTCCTCGCCGATCAGGCCCGACGGATGAGCGCCGATGGGGTTGAAGTAACGGAGCAGCACGACGTCCCACTCGGGGTCGGCGGTGTGGACGTCCATAAGGATCTGCTCGATCATCCACTTGGTCCAGCCATAGGGGTTGGTTGCGGGCTTCTTGGGGTCTTCCTCGGTGACGGGCGGGTTGTCCGGGTCGCCGTAGACGGTCGAGGAGCTCGAGAAGATGATGGACTTGCAGCCATGGTTGCGCATGACGTCGATGAGCACCAGGGTGTTCTCGATGTTGTTGTGGTAGTACTCGACGGGCTTGCTCACCGACTCGCCGACGGCCTTAAAGCCGGCAAAGTGGATGACACGGTCGATCTGATGGGTATCGAAGATCTTGTTCATCGCATCGCGGTCGAGCACGTTGGCCTTGTAGAAGGTGAGGTTCTTGGCGGCTTCGTCGCCCACGATGGTCTTGACGCGGTCGACGGCGACGGCGCTGGAGTTGGAGAGATCATCGACGATGACGACCTGGTAGCCACCCTCGAGCAGCTGAACAACGGTGTGCGAGCCGATAAAGCCGGCGCCACCGGTAACGAGGACGCAGGTGTCTTTGGGGTCGAGTGCTTTGGACATGTAGTCTCCTATCGAATCAGGAACACTTCTAGAGGGGAGTATAGCGCAGGCGGGGACGCCCAAATGGTGCACTGTAGGAAAAGCAGAGGATTATGTTAACGTACTCATATAAGAGCTTGCTCAATTGTTACCTCAAATTTGACAATTGCTTACGAGCCGCCGACCTTGTAGTTTCCTGCCGTTCGTGGAAATCGTTGGGACGCGCCATATGTACGCTAATATGTATGAGTTGAGCGACATATAAATAAGCATGTAACGGAGTACATATGTCACCAAACAGCGATTCCATCCTTTCCCAGGAGCTCTCGCGCCGCACTGCCCTTAAGGCCCTGTTCGGCGCCGCTTCTGCGGCAGTTCTTTTTGGCCTGCCCACTCGCGCCCATGCGGCGGAGGCTTCCAAAGAAACCACCGATAAATTGAATGCCGCCCAGGCCCAACTCGACGAGGTTCAGGCCCAGCTCGACAGCATCGCAAATGAGTATGCGGCGCTGGCCAACAAGAATGCCCAGACCCTCAACGACATCGAGAATGTCCAGGGCAAGATTGACGACACGCAGGCCCAGATCGATGAAAAGAAGGCCGAGCTCAAGAAGAAGCGCAACGACCTTTCCGATCGCGTGGCCGCCAGCTACAAGTCCGGCGGTACGAACATCCTGTCGCTGCTGCTGGCCTCTGGCTCGTTTGAGGAACTCGTCGCCAACGCGCATTACGTTGAGAAGATCAACAAGAGCGACCGCGATGCCATCGAGGATATCCAGACGATTCAGGCTGAGCTCGACGCACAGAAGACCGAGCTCGAATCACAAAAGGCCGACCTGGAGAAGCTCAAGGACCAGCAGACTGCTCAGATGCAGGACATGCAGGCCAAGCAGCAGGAGGTCCAGACAGTTCTGAACGGCCTCTCCGACGATGTCAAGGAACTCATGGCCCAGCGTGATTCCGAGATTCTCGCTGCCGCCCAGGCAGAGGAGGCTGCCAGGAAGGCTGCTACTGCCGCGGCTGCCGCAAACAAGAACAATTCCTACTCGGGTGGTTCAAGCTCGGGTGGCGGATCGTATGCGCCCGGAACTCCGCAACAGAATGCCGGCTCGGGCAAGCAGCAGGCCGTCGTCAACGCATGCTACTCCACCCCTTCGCCTGGCCTGAACTGGTGCGCCGCTTGGGTTACCAACGTATTCCGCAACGCCGGCGTGGGCTACTTTGGCGGCAACGCGTGCGACATGTTTAACGCCTGGTGCTACAGCTCCGATCGTTCGGCGCTGCAGGTGGGCATGATCGTGGCCGACTCGTCGCACAGTGGTACCGGTACGCCGGGCCTGCTGTACGGACACGTGGGCATCTATGTTGGTGGCGGCATCGTTATGAGCAACGAGGGCTCCATTACGTCTAAGTCGCTTGATTCGTTTATTAGCTTCTATGGTACTGGCTCTGGCGTGCGTTGGGGCTGGCTTGGCGGTATTGCGCTGTCGTAACGGCGGTTTGAAGTAAGTTGGTCCGTGGCTGCCCGGAAGGCATTAGGTTGCCTGCTCGGACAGTCCTGCTCGCACGGAGAGCACATTAAGTGCTCTCCGGCTCGTGCGGAACTCGCGATCAACCTAATGCCTTCCGGGCAGCCACGGACCTCTCGGATCCAATGCGTCACACACCGGACTGGTTGTCTGAATAAATATGGCGAAGGCCCCTTTCGGGGCCTTTTTTAAATGAATTTATCGACTCCGTGGACTTCGGTTTTGGAATTTGGAGCCGACGGCTCACCAAAGTGGAAAATGAAATATAACCTAGCTGCAATAATCGCCTTGTTGCGAACTCGAACTGATCATGTAGATTTAAAATAGCCGCAATTTGCAATTGTCGAGCGGTGCGTTGGGTTGGAGCTGCTGCGGGTCCTATATGGATTGCGGTCTTGCGCCCCGATGTCCAAATAGGTCTCTCTAGACGGGAAGTTGCTCATGGACACCATATATGACGGAGACGGCTGGGTCGATCATTATAGTTGGCGCCTGGTCGGCTCGGATGACAATGGGGATGTGGTGTTTGATGGACTATGTCCAAAGCATCTCCATCCTTTTGTCTCGTCGTTAATTGAGAGTTCCGCTCGTGTTGCCCCCTACAGCTCGGCGTCGCTTCATGATACGGACGTTTTGAAGACCATAAGGGAATCAATTGACGAGGGCACGATGAGCGGCCCGCTGTTTTCTCGGCTTGTGGGGCTAGATGAGATTGGCTCGAAACGGCTGCTTGCGGGCGAAAAAGTGGAACTCACTTATCGGTCGATGATTTCAATCCTGCGGCTAGCCGATGTTCTTCGCAAATAAATGATAACGGGACAAGTGAGCTAGATCACTTGTCTCGTTATTAATTAAAGTGGATCGCGGTGGGCAGGCTATAAAAATTCGCCGACTCGGTGGACTTCGGGTTCTAGGTCTACGTCGAATTGGTCTTTGACGGTTGCTTGGATGTGGCGGATGAGTTTGTCGACGTCGGCTGCGGTGGCGTGGTCGGCGTTGACGATGAAGCCGCAGTGCTTTTCGCTCACCTGCGCGCCGCCGATGGCGTGTCCTCGCAGGCCGGCGTCCATGATGAGCTTGCCGGCAAAGTAGCCCTCGGGGCGCTTGAAGGTGGAGCCGGCACTCGGCATGTCGAGCGGCTGCTTGTCCTCGCGGCGCTGGCGGTAGTCGTCCATGTCGGCCTTGATCATCGCGGCGTTGCCCGGGGCGAGATTGAAAGTGGCCGAAAGCACGACGAAACCGTCGTCGGCAATGCGGCTCTTGCGATAGCCCAGGTTGAGCTCATCGACATCGAACTCAATAATGCTGCCGCTACCGCGGGTGCCGTCGTCGAGCATGCGGGCGGGCTTGTAGACGCGCACGGACTCCAGCACATCGGCCATGCAAGCGCCGTATGCTCCGGCGTTCATGTAGCAGGCACCGCCGACCGATCCGGGAATGCCCGAGATGGGCTCCATGCCGGTAAGGCCGGCCTCGGCTGCCGCGGCTGCGACATCGGAAAGCAAGGCGCCGGCTGCCGCCGTGACGTGCGTGCCGTCGACCGTAATGTCGGAGAGGCCCTCGCCCAGCGCTACGACGACGCCGCGGATGCCCTTGTCGCCGACGAGCAAGTCGGAGCCGTTGCCCACGATGGTGAGTGGTAGATTGCAGCGATAGCAGGTATCGAGCGTGGCGACGAGGCCCTGCTCAGTATCGGGCGTGACAAAGACGTCGGCCGGACCGCCGATCTTAAACGTGGTGTGCTCGCGCATGGGCTCGCTCATCAGCACGTTGTCCTCGCCGGCAACGCCAGCGAGCGCGCACAGCAGGTCCTCGTTAAAAAAATCGTTCTCGTGCATACGAATATCCGCCTTTTGGTGGTCGTTGTCATCAATCGATTGCAATATACCCCACCCGGACGGATTTGGTGCGCTGGCGGCGATAAAACAGCCGTCCACCGGATTGGTAAAGTGTTTATCACCGAGGTAGAGGGGTAGTCGCTATACTTTCAAGAGATTGCGCGTAAACCCGGAAGGAGCGAGATGGCCAACAAAGTCACCCTCAAGCAGATCGCCCAGGAGGTGGGGCTTTCCCCCTCGTCGGTCTCGCTTGTTCTCAATAATCGGCCCTGTCGCATCTCGGAAGAAAACCGCAAGCTCATCAAAGAGGTCGCGGCGCGCAACCACTATGTTCCCAACCAGATTGCGCGCAGCCTGGTCATGCGCGAGTCGCGCACGCTGGGCCTTATCGTCCCTAACATCGAGAGCCGCTTTTTTGCCTCGCTCGCCGGTAGCCTGGAAAAGCGCTGCCGCGAGGACGGCTATGCGCTCTTCATTACCAGCTCGGGCGGAAGCGCCGATGACGATCTGGAGCTGCTGCGCCAGCTGGTGACGCGCGGCGTTGATGGCGTCTTCCTGGTGGTGGGTGACGAGTTCTCCGATGACCGCGCCCTGCGCGAAGAGGTCAGCCACCTGCCCATCCCGGCCGTAATGGTCGACCGTGCCATTGAGGGGCTCGAGTGCGACAAAGTGATGTTCGACCACGAGATGGGCGGCTATATGGCCACCCGCTATCTGATCGAGCAAGGTCATCGCCGCATCGCCTGTCTGGTTAATGCCCGCCGTTCCAATACGGGTCGCAAGCGACTTGCCGGCTATGAGCGCGCGCTGCGTGAGGTTGGCCTGCCGATCGACGCACGTTTGGAGTTTGAGAGCGAGTACTACATTCCGAGCGCATACGAGGCCTCGGAGGCGGTGCTCGCAACTGACGCCACTGCCGTGTTCGCAAGCTCGGATAACATTGCCCTCGGTTTGCTCAAGCGCTTGCACGAGATGGGGAAGAGCATCCCGGGCGATATCTCGGTGGTGAGCTATGACAACTCGGCGGCCGACGTTCTCTTTGAGCCGGCGCTGACCGCGATTGAGCAGGACCCTGGTGTCCTTGCGGAGCATGCTTTTGGCTGCATGTCCAAGCGTCTTGCCGGTAGGGGCGGCAGGCGTGCCGAAGAGGTCGTTCTGGAGCCGGAGCTTATCGTTAAGGACAGCGTGCTCGAGCTTACTAAACACAACTAAACACGTTTATCAATTTGCAGAGACCGAATGTGGAGCACCTGTGACGTGTAATGCCGCAGGTGAATGTCGCGTTTTGCTAATCGATGGGATTGATAGGGGTGGTAAAACGTTTTTTCACCATGATAAAACGTTTTAGCAAATATACTAGTCCCAACGAAAGGTTGCCGTATCGGAGGGTGACCACACAGCGAAGGGACATAAACAATGGCTAAAACACTGGGGACGCCGTGGCAAAAGCTGGGCCACGAGGTGCCGGCTTCCGAGCTCGAGGGCGTCGACCTGTATTGGCGCGCATCGAACTATCTGTCCGTCGGTCAGATCTACCTTCGCTCTAACCCGCTAATGCGCCCCGACTTTGTTGATGAGAAAACCGGTGAGGTGCGCGACTTCGGTCGTCCGGACGTTAAGCACCGCCTGGTTGGCCACTGGGGCACCACGCCCGGCATCAACTTCCTGTTCGGTCACGTCAATCGACTGATCGCCGACCACAACCAGAATGCTATCTTCTTGATGGGCCCTGGTCACGGTGGCCCCGCCGGTACTGCTCAGTCGCTGCTCGACGGCACCTACCGCGAGATTCGCCCCGACATCACCAATGACGAGGCCGGCCTGCAGAAGTTCTTCCGCCAGTTCTCCTATCCCGGCGGCATCCCGAGCCACTTTGCGCCCGAGACGCCCGGTTCCATCCACGAAGGCGGCGAGCTCGGCTACACGCTCAGCCACGCCTACGGCGCCGTTATGGACAACCCGAGCCTGCTGGCCGTGGCCGTGGTGGGCGATGGCGAGTCCGAGACCGGTCCGCTCGCGACCTCTTGGCAGTCCAACAAGCTCGTGAACCCGGCAACCGACGGCATCGTCCTGCCGATCCTGCACCTCAACGGCTACAAGATCGCCAACCCCACCATCCTCGCCCGCGTGTCCGATGAGGAGCTCACCAAGTTCTTTGAAGGCATGGGCTATAAGCCGCACTTCTTTGTCGCCGGCTTTGACGACGAGAGCCACGCAAGCATTCATGCGCGTTTCGCTGCCCTGTTTGAGCAGGTCTTCGATGAGATCTGTGACATCAAGGCAACTGCGCAGGCCCAGGCCGCCGCAGGCGAGACCGTGGTCCGCCCGGCCTACCCCATGATTGTGTTCCGCACGCCCAAGGGCTGGACCTGCCCCAAGCAGATCGACGGCAAGAAGACCGAGGACTCCTGGCGCGCGCATCAGGTGCCGCTGGCGAGTGCCAAGGACACCCACGAGCACTTCCGCGTGCTGCGCGAGTGGCTGCGTTCCTACAAGCCCGAGGAGCTCTTTACGCCCGAGGGCCAGGTGCGCCCCGAGGTGACGGCCTTTATGCCGACCGGCGAGCTGCGCATCGGCGCCAACCCCAACGCGAACGGCGGCAAGGTGCGTCGCGAGCTCGAGCTGCCCGATATTCATGCCCACGAGGTCCCCGTCGACACTAATGGTCATGGCTGGGGCTCCACCGAGGCCGCCCGCGTCTTTGGTGAGTACACTGCCGACGTTCTGGCCAAGAACATGGATGACTTCCGCATCTTCGGTCCCGACGAGACCGCGTCCAACCGCCTGCAGGCTGCCTACAAGGTGACCAAGAAGCAGTGGGACGCCGGCTTCTACGAGGACGAGGCCAACGACGAGCTGCTGGCAGGCTCCGGTAAGGTCATCGAGCAGCTGTCCGAGCACCAATGCGAGGGCTTCCTCGAGGCCTACGTGCTCACTGGCCGTTCCGGCGTGTGGAGCTCCTACGAGAGCTTTGTCCATGTGGTCGACTCCATGGTCAACCAGCACTGCAAGTGGCTCGAGGCTACCAAGCGCGAGATTCCGTGGCGTGCCCCCATCAGCGGCCTTAACATTTTGCTGTCGAGCCACGTCTGGCGTCAGGACCACAACGGCTTCTCGCACCAGGACCCCGGCTTTATCGACCTGCTGCTCAACAAGGCCAACGACACGCACATCGTAAACGCCTACTATCCGGCCGACGCCAACATGGCTCTCGCCGTGGCCGAGCGCGTCTACCAGTCCACTGACTGCGTCAACGCCATCTTCTGCGGCAAGCAGCCTGCTCCGACCTTCCAGACGGTCGACGAGGCCAAGGCGGAGCTCGCCGAGGGCGTTGCGACCTGGGAGTGGGCATCGACCGCCGATTCGCTCGCCGAGGCCGACGTCGTGGTCGCCACCTGCGGTGACGTGCCGACGCTCGAGGCTCTGGCTGCAACCGACATGCTGCGCGAGCTGGGCATCAAGGTATGGTTCGTCAACGTGGTCGATCTGCTCAAGATCCAGAACGTCTGCGAGAACGACCAGGCTCTCAGCGACGAGCGCTGGGCTGAGCTGTTCGGCTGCGGCGAGAAGCCCGTCCTCTTCGCGTTCCACGCCTATGCCGGCACGATTCGCCGCCTGATCTGGAACCGCCCCGGCCACGATGCCTTCCGCGTCCACGGCTACGAGGAGAAAGGCTCCACGACAACGCCGTTCGACATGCTGCGCCTGAACAACATGGACCGCTGGACACTGGCCGCCGACGTGCTGCGCATGGTCGACGCCGATAAGTTTGCCGAGCAGATTGATAAGTGGGAGGCATTCCGCACCGAGGCCTTTGAGTTCGCGTGCGATGAGGGCTACGACCACCCGGCCTTCACCGACTGGGTCTGGCCCGACGCCGCAGCCGCAACCGCTGCCGACGGCGCGCTCTCCGCAACGCAGATGACCGCGGGCGATAACGAATAGCATCCGGGACGGTCTCGCGCTGGGGCCGCCTCCGGGCGGGTGCCTTCCTCTGAGAAGTGGGCTTCGCGAACTTCTCAGAGGAAGGCACCCGCCCGGAGGCGGCCCTCTCGACCGTTTCAGTATGCGGGGGCTGATTCTTTTTATGTAATGGGGACTTTGCTGACGCTGCCCCAGAGACCGTGTATTTAACTTTGGTCAGTCAAGATTACATTGCCGGGGCCGGGGTGCCTGCCTTGTTTTGAGAAGTTCGCGGAGCCCACTTCTCAAAACAAAGCCGGCTCCCCGGCCCTCGTCCGTGAACTTTTCCGCTGGGCGAGCCATAGACGCCGCGCACCGATACGGTAAAGCGGCGGCTTGAAATTGGTGCTATATTCAGCTTGAGTTGTTTAATGCTAGTACGGGAGGCTGATATGGGGCTGTTCAAGAAGAAAAACCCGCAGGATGCCTTTGATCCCGATGTGTTTACCATCACGGATACGATTTTGGACCCGCCGCGGTTTACATTTTTGCCGGCTATCTATCAGGATGCCACGCGCCGCAAGTGGGCCGTGCATCAGCGCGGCGGCGAGCCGAAGATTTTTGACTATGCGGACGTGTTGCAGTGCGAAGTGGCCGAGACGGGCGATCCGGAGGCTGATGAAGCGGTCTCTAAACAGGAATTTGCCCAGCGTATTCTGGCAAATCCCGCTAAGGCGGCAAAAATGAACGCTGCCAAGCGTAATATGTGTCTTGGTATGGGCGTTGTTGTGGCGGTTCAGACGGGAAAAGACGAGGTTTCCAAATTGGAGATTCCCGTTATGACCGACGAAGTCAAACGCGATTCAAGCCTATATAAGTCGTATCGGAATGTCGCCGAGAAGATCAAGGCCGAATTTGATGCCATGGGAGGGCTGGTCTAATTTTGGCGGCATACGTTTCTGAATGAGGAGTCTGTGCAATGGCAGGCGAATCTTATGCAATTCCCCCTAAAGATCGTGCTGTTGAGGGAATTCTATGGTATATCCAGCACCATCAGCTTGCCGGCGGCGATCGCCTGCCGGCCGAGCGCGTGCTGTGCGAAGAGATCGGCGTTTCGCGTACGGCGTTGCGTGCCGGTATCACGCGGCTCATCTCGTGTGGAACGCTCGAGAGCCGTCGCGGATCGGGTACGTATGTGTGTCCTCCTAAGCCGCTGAACATCTTCCAGGAAACGTATAACTTTTCCGATGCCGTGCGGACTGCCGGCCTGCATCCCTCTTCTCGTCTGGTTTCCACCGAGACCATCGAGGCGGATAAGACGCTTGCCGACAAGCTTGGGGTGGCTATAGGCGCTCCTTTGCTCCGCATGCAGCGCGTTCGACTTATTGAGGGCGAGCCGGCGTCAATCGAGACGGCTCACGTTAACCTGTCCCTGTGCCCATCGCTTCCCGAGCACGATTTTGAGTGCGAGAGCCTTTACGATGTCTTGCTCAAAGAAGGTGGCGTGCGTGTTGAGCATGGACGTGAGCATATCTCCATCTCGCGTTTGAACGCCGAAGAGGCCGAGCTGCTCCAACAAGAAGAGGAAACGCCGGTGTTCTATGAGAGCACGATCGAATTTGATAAGGACATGCGTTTTGTGGAGCATTGCAAATCGGTGATTTTGCCCACAAAGTTCCGCTTTGCCGATAACGGCGAAAAGAACGGCATGAGGAGCGTGGCAGGTGAACAATGGCTGAAACAGTAGATGCCACCCCGGTTTATATGCGCATTCGACGCCGCATCGAGGAGCGTATCGAGCGCGGTATATATCCCACGGGTTCCATGATTCCGTCCGAAAAAGACCTCGCCGAGGAATTCGGTACGACACGCTTGACCATCCGAAGTGCCGTCGATGAGCTGGTTCGGCGTGGGCAGATTCGACGCGTCCGCGGAAAAGGCGCGTTTGTGGCACAGAAGGTGCCCGTTGCCTACGAGCGAACGGGAGGCTTTCGCGAATCGGTTCGTGCTTCGGGCGGCGAGCCGTCCGTCCGCATCCTCGCGCGTTCCAAGCGTTATGCGGGCCCATATTATGCCAACCTGTTTGGCATTGCCGAGGATGATTTGCTGTATTCGATTCGGCGTTTGAACTGCGTCAACGGCGATCCCGTATCGATTGAGACGGCGTTCATCCCGTGCCTGCTGTTCCCCACAATCGAAGATATTGACGTGTCGGTCTTCAGTTTGTACGAGACCTATGAGATGTTGGGCCGAAAGCCGGTCATGGCACAGGAAAAGCTCGATATCGAAGCGCTGGGCGCGCGAGATGCCGGCCTGCTTGGACTGGAGCAGGGCGATCTTGCCTTGACGCTGGAGTGCGTGAGCTTCGATGCGAGCGGCCAGGCGATCGAGTACGTCAAGTCGTTTAACCGCGGCGATGCGGGTGGATATACCTATACGTACTAGCTGGTTTTTTGCATAACGGGCTGAAAAGCTGACGGATTTTGATTCGTTGAGCAGACTACATATGCAACCTTACATGGCTCAAAATCGACCGTTCGCCGATGGGGATAAATTAATCGACAAAGAGGTATCAAAAAGCCGTAACCTGTAACTGTGATTGGTATCAAATACTAATGATTTGTTACGAGGTGAGACGATGAAGATGCTCGATTACGTTCAGCTCGCCCATGTGCGTATGGGAGCGAACCTCGAGCGTTCGTCTGAGCTGGTAGCGCAGCTCGTTGATATTTTCCAGTCCGGTTCTTTTGATGCACTGCGCATCGTTGCTTCGGGTTCGTCGCGCCATGCCGCCGATTGCGCCCGCGATTACCTGCAAGATGCGCTGCAGATGCAGGTGTCCGTTGTGACGCCCGAGGCCTTCGTCGATTTTGAACACACCTATCCGCAGCATGCGCTCAACATCGCCGTCTCGCAGAGCGGCTATTCGACCAATACGATTGCGGCGCTCGATTACATGCGTGCACACGATATGGCTGCAGTTGCGCTCACGGCAAACGTCGAGGCACCCATCAAGGAACACGCTGACATCGTTCTTGACTACGGTGTGGGTGTCGAGTCGGTGGACTTTGTGACTCTGGGCGTCGAGGTTCTCGTTGAGTACCTGGTGCTCTTTGGTATTTACGGCGGTCAGGCGCGCGGAACGATTGACGCCAAGGGCGTTGCTCAGCGTCTTGATGACCTGCGCGAGGCTATCCAGGCTAATGCCGTGATGTGCAAGACCGCCGAGGCATATGTCCAAGATCACATGCTCGAGCTTTCTGAGCACATGCCCGCCATGGTCGTCGGCAACGGCCCCAACTATGGTGTTGCCGAGGAGGCAGCGCTCAAGCTGAGCGAGACCATCAAGATTCCTGCCATGCATCACGAAGGCGAGGAGTTCGTCCACGGTCCCGAGATGCAGATCGTTCCGGGCTATCTGGTGTTTATCGTCGACGATCCGCAGGGGTCGGAGCGTCTTGCGAATATCGCCGATGCGCTATCGAACGTTACGGCAAAAACGGTGCTGCTCACGGCCCATCCCAAGGGTAGGGCTCACGAGGTTGCGGTGCCTCAGGTGGCTCCGCTGCTCAGCGCAATTCCCAATCTTGTGTTCTTCCAGACGATTGCGGCCATGATTGCCGAGCGTCTGAAGTCATGGAACGTGCACCCGTATCTCGATACCGTCTCCAAGCAAATGGAGGTCAAGGCAGAGGGCTACGAAGAGTCAGTCAATGCGCTTAAGGCCAAAGCGGCTGAGTGTTACGGAATGTAAGCGGGTTTTGATGCCCGTTGGCATGGGGGATGTGGAAACAACCCCAGAAAGGAGAGACAAATGAAGGAAACCGAGAAGATCGAGATCATGCATTTCGACCAGGAGGGCTATCTCGAGGACGGCAAGGCGCTCTACGAGACCGGCAAGAAGATGACCGCGCTCGCCGACAAGGTCGCCGACGAGGGCTACGACGCCGTGTTCCTGATGGGCGTCGGCGGCACCTGGGACGAGCTCATGCAGCTCGAGTACCTCATGAACAAGTTCGGCGACCGCGACCTCGAGGTCTACCTGATCCACGCCGCCGAGTGGAACGTCATGGGCCACAAGCGCATGACCGAGAAGTCCGTCGTGCTCACCGCCTCCGAGTCCGGAACCACCCCCGAGGTCCTCGAGGCCGTCAAGAAGATGAAGGGCATGGGCGTGCGCGTCTACGCCATGACCAAGCCCGAGGGCCCCATCGGCCAGGCTGTCGGCGCCGAGAACTGCGTCGCCATGGCTTCTGACCATGGTTCGGGCGGCTGCGAGAAGGGCTACTACCTCGCCGACTGCTTCGGCCTGCGCCTGCTCAACCGCC
>NZ_QRQX01000021.1:7109-33354 GCF_003475665.1 Collinsella sp. AF29-7AC | reverse complement strand
GTTCCGCTATGCGGTTGTCAATTTGCGAAAGAAATTATGCGTCACCCAGTTGTCTGTCCCACGGACTTACTGTTCGCTCTTCGCGAGTGCCTGATCGATCAGTTTGTTGAGCGCCTCGCGCTGCTCAGCGGAGTTGATGCCGCCCATGATCGGCTCTCCCACAATGTTACCGTTCTGGTCGATCACGTAGGTGGTCGGGAACGAGTACAGGTTGGAGGTGAACTTTCCGGCCTCGCTGTCCGACTTAAACCAGATGTTCTTATACGTTACGCCCTTCTTGGAAAGCACGTCCTTGGCATCGGCCACCTCGTCTTTGTTGCCATCGAGCGTAAAGGAATTAACGCCCACGACCTGGCCGCCCTTCTCGGCAAGCTCCTTGTTGAGCTTCTCCAGATCGCCCAGCTCTCCCACGCACGGCTTGCAGGTGGTAAACCAGAAGTTCATGACGGTGACCTTGTTCTTGGAGAACAGCTCGTCGCTGTTTACATCGTTGCCGTCCAAGTCCTTGCCCTTAAAGCTGGGGAACTTCGTCTCCCCGCTCTCGCCGTTGGTCATGCCCGCGGTCGAGGCATCGACACTCTCCCCCTCGCCGGGCGTGCTGCCACATCCGGGGAACTCCTTCTCCAGCGCCATGAGCTTGTCCTCGATCTCCTTGACCTGCTGCGCGCCGGCCTTAAGCGTCTTAAGCTCGTCAGCCGCAAACTGATCCTTGGCGCCCTCGATGGTATCGAGCAAGAAGTCACCGTAGTTCTTGCCGTCCTCAATCATGGGAGTGTCTTTGTTGGCCGCAAGGAACACCTTTTCCCATAGGGCGTTATCGCTCGCAAAGATCTCGTTTTCCTTTTGCAGCAGCTGCTGGTACAGCTTGGCCGCCTCCTCGGCGCTCGACGGCTTTTGTGCCACAAGCTCGGCAATCTGCGCATCGCCGCTCGTGGCATCCTTCGCGTCGCCCTTGGGGGCAGAGCACGCCGCGAGAGTCAGCGCCAGCACGGGCAGCATCAACAGAGCCGCAATTTTTGACAGTTTCATGGTTCCTCCGTTTATATCGAAACTTATATAGGTACCTATTTGTTTTCGCGGGCTTGCGTGGACTGCGCGGGTTTGTCGCCCGTCACACCCAGCCCGTAGCGAAAGCTAATAGCATCGACGGGGCACGCGCCCACGCATTTGCCGCAACGAATGCACTCGGCATGGTCGGGCGTACGCGTAACGTCCACGTCCATCTGGCACACCTTGGCGCACTTGCCGCACGAGACGCATTTACAATGATCGACCTGAATCCCCAGCAACGACACCTTGTTCATGAGTGCATAAAATGCGCCGAGGGGGCAAATCCATTTACAGAAGGGGCGGTAGAACAGCACGCTCAGCACCGCAACCACAATGAGGATCGCGAGCTTCCAGGTAAAGAGCTTTCCCAGCGCAGAGCGGATTCCCATGTTCATGATGGACAGCGGAATCGCGCCCTCGAGCACACCCTGCGGGCAGATGTACTTGCAAAAGAACGGGTCGCCCATACCCACATCGTTAACCACCAAGACGGGCAGCAGCGCCACGGCAAACAGTAGCACGGCATACTTGATGTACGTGAGCGGCTTGAGCTTTTTCGTGGAGAGCTTTTTGCTGGGAATCTTATGCAGAAGCTCTTGCAGCCATCCAAACGGACACAAAAAGCCGCATACAAAACGTCCCAGTAGCACGCCGATCAGAATGAGCGTTCCGGTGACGTAATACGAAAAGCTGAACTTAGACGATCCCACCACCGACTGAAACGACCCGATGGGGCACGCACCCGAGGCCGCTGGACACGAGTAGCAGTTAAGCCCCGGCACGCAGACGGCTTTGCCGGCTCCCTGGTAGATACCGCCCTTGGCAAAGTTAGGCAGGTGAATATTGGTCGCAAGCGTCGCCGCCGCCTGAATCAATCCACGAAATCGCGCTAAAAGATGCGATGCAGTGTTTTTTCTTTTATCCAATTCCGATACACTCCAAGCACAGCCTGATTGCCTTGGCCAGCACGGCATCTGCCTCGCCGCGCATAATTCCAAAGCCAACCATGGCTACCCCAACGATCAGCAAAGCCACCTGCGCCACAGGCTTAATCGCTTTGAACAATCTGACCACTCCTTTCGTTTCGCGACCCATTGGACCATACCGACTATAAAATCCGTGTTAAGCGTGAATGACTATGCAAGGAGAACGTTATGCGCATCTTGGTCGTCGAGGACGAGCGGGCGCTGTGCGATGCGATCGCACGCAGCCTGCGCAACTTGGCCTATAGCGTCGACTGCTGCTACGACGGGCAGCAGGCCCTCGATCTACTCGATGTCGAGACCTTTGATCTTGTCGTGCTCGACCTCAATCTCCCCCATGTCGACGGCATGACCGTGCTCAGGCAACTCAGGACAACTGATTGTGAGACCAAGGTGCTTGTGCTCTCGGCACGTGGCGAGGTCTCCGACAAGGTAGCGGGGCTCGATGCGGGCGCCAACGACTACCTCACCAAGCCGTTCCATCTTGACGAGCTGGCGGCACGCATACGCAGTCTCACGCTCAGGCGCTTTACGCAAAACGACGTTGTTCTAGCCTGTGGATTGTTGAGCTTTGACACCAAGGCGCGCCTCGCCTCCGTGGGCGACGAGCCTCTATCCCTCACGCGCAAGGAGACCGGCATCTTGGAATATCTGATGCTCAACCAGGGGCGACCGGTAAGCCAGGAGGAGCTCATCGACCACGTATGGGATAGCAGTGTCAACAGCTTTAGCAACGCGACCCGCGTGCACATCTCGTCGCTGCGCAAAAAGCTGCGCGGCGCGTTGGGGCACGACCCCATCCGCAACCGAATCGGCGAAGGCTACGTTATGGAGGATGGCAAATGAAGCGGTTGTCGCTGCAGTGGCGCATCACGTTGATGACGGCACTGCTGATATGTTCGACCTGCGTACTTATGAATTGCCTGGTTGGCTACTCCGGCATGCGCTACATGGACTCGATTGGTGCAGAAGCGTCGGCGCACAGCAAGGTGGAGGCGGCCTCGCCCAGCTCATTTGACCCGACAAACAAAGAGCTCGACGACGCGCTGACCATCGTCGTGAACGACGCCCAAGAATCGTTTGGCGCGACGAGCTGGTATATAACTGCGGCGGTGACGCTGCTCGGCGGCGTGCTGGCCTACTTTGTAAGCGGACATGCGCTGCGGCCGTTGCGCTTCTTTGCGACGCAAGTCGAGAGCGTGCGGCCCGACAACCTCGCCGACACAAAAATCAGCGAGGACGTGCCCTCTGAACTCAGGCGCTGCAGCGCGTCGTTTAACGACATGATTGCCCGCCTTGACGAGGGATTTTCCGCACAAAGACAGTTTACGGGCAATGCGGCGCACGAGCTGCGCACGCCACTTGCGCTCATGCAGGCCCAGGTCGAGCTGTTTTGCGCCGAGCACCCCGACGTCGACGCCGATACAGCGAGCCTGCTCGGGCTGCTGCAGGAGCAGACCGAGCGAATGACGCACATGACAAAGACCCTGCTCGAGATGAGCGAGCTGCGCAGTGTCCCTTGCAACGATGTGATTGACCTAGCGCCGATGATCGAAGAAGTGCTCACGGACCTGGCACCCCTTGCCGAGCAAAAAGACATCACGCTTACAAGTGAGGGCGACGCGCAAACGATCGGCAGCGACACGCTGATCTATCGGTTGCTGTTCAACTTGACCGAAAACGCCATACGCTATAGCGCGCCCAACTCGACCGTGCAAATCAACGCCTGCGCCGAAGGCGACCGCGTGCTGCTACGCGTGCGCGACCAGGGGCCGGGCATTCCCGAGCAATACCAGACGAGCATCTTTCAGCCCTTCTATCGCGTCGACAAATCGCGCAGCAGGGCATACGGCGGCGTGGGGCTGGGGCTTGCGCTGGTCTGGGAGATCGCCGCACTTCACGGCGGCTCCATCGAGGTCGAAAAGAGCTCGGAGCGCGGAACGACCATGCTCGTGACTCTTCCCACTCGCGCACTCGGCTCATTAAAATAACGAACGGGATGGCACGCCGCGTGGCGTACCATCCCGCACATAATATCGAGGATGTGACAAAGGGACTGTCCCTTTGTCACATCTGCTAGTTCTCGTCGCCTACCAGCTGAGTTAGCTTACTCCCACTCGACCGTGCCGACGGGCTTCGGCGTGAGGTCGTAGCACACTCGGCAGATGCCGGGAACCTCGGCGGTGACGCGAGCGGTAATACGCTTGAGCAGCGCCCAGTCGAGCTCGGGCACCTCGGCGGTCATGACGTCAACGGTGTTGATGCAGCGGATGATGCAGGGCCAGTCGTAGGCGCGCTTACCCTCGCGCACGCCGGTGGCGCGGAAGTCGGGCACGACGGCAAAATACTGCCAGATGGTCAGACCTGCCTTGTCGATCTCCTCGCGCACGATGGCGTCGGCTTCGCGCAGCGCCTCAAGACGGTCGCGGGTGATGGCGCCAAGGCAGCGGACGCCCAGGCCAGGACCGGGGAACGGCTGACGCTCAACCATGTTCTCGGGCAGGCCGAGCTCGCGGCCCACGACGCGCACCTCGTCCTTGTACAGCAGCTTGACGGGCTCGCAGAGCTCAAACTGCAGGTCATCGGGCAGGCCGCCCACGTTGTGGTGAGCCTTCACGCCATCCTGGGACTCCAGGATGTCGGGATAGATGGTGCCCTGGGCGAGGAAGCTAACCTCGTCGCCAACCTTGCGGGCCTCCTCCTCGAACACGCGAATGAACTCGGCGCCGATAATCTTACGCTTGGCCTCGGGCTCCTCGACGTCCACGAGCTTATCCAGGAAGCGATCAGTCGCGTCAACATAGACCAGGTTGGCGTCCATCTGGTTCTTGAAGACGTCGACGACCTGCTCGCTCTCGCCCTTGCGCATCAGGCCGTGGTTCACGTGCACGCAGATGAGTTGCTTGCCGATGGCCTTGATGAGCAAGGCCGCGACAACCGAGCTGTCAACGCCGCCCGAAAGGGCCAGCAGGACCTTCTTGTCGCCGATCTGCTCGCGGATTGCAGCGACCTGCTCTTCGATGAACGCCTGGGCAAGTTCGGGAGTGGTGATACGCACCATGTCGTCGGGACGCTTGTTGGGATCCATGCAGAGCTCCTTTTCGGTTCGATGGGAATGCGTTACACGTATGCAAACGCACCGTCACATGACCTCATTATATGCAGAACGAGATGCGTTTCCCATCGCTGCGACAGAGCTTTTTACAGGGGTGGTATTTTTTCCTAATGTCGAGGTCAGCTAGGCTTCGGTAGCCACCTTGGGAGCATCGCCAATAGACTCTTCCTTTATACGTTCGGCACAATCGTAGGCGATACCCACAAATTCAAGTCCCGAGCAACAGGAGTACAATTGCTGCTATTGTTGCCAGCTGTTGGGAGATGGAAGATGGACTGCGATGGCTACCCATGCGTTCCCATGCCGTTGATGTGCACTGCCTTTGTGCCGGGGCAGATGGACGCTGCGGTTGCAGGCATTTCCGACCCCGATTCGCGCGCCATTGCCACGGCAGAAGCGCTGTACTTTCGCGGACAGGCCACCCTTGCTGCCAAGACGGCGCGCCCCTATCTTGACGCCACCGATCCCGCACTGCGCTATTCCGCATGCTTTATCTGCGGATACGCCAGTCTGTCGCTCAACCGTATCGCCGACGCCCGCCGGTGCCTTGCGGGCATCCTCGATACGCCAACTGACGAGGAATCGCCCGCCGTCCACGCCACGCATATCCTGTTCGCCTCGGCCGCGAGCGTCCTGCTGCACTTGCCTTCCCCGTATTCTGCCGAAGAGTTTTATCCGCTTGCGGCGCATCTGCCCGAAGGCCTGCGCTTGTTCGCCAGCTACGTGATGGCGCATGCCCTGTACCTGCGCGGCGAATATGGCCGCAGTCTGGGCATGGCGGAAAACGCCCTAATTATGAAACAGGGAAGCTATCCCATCTCGGAACTGTTCCTGCACCTGGCAGCTTCCATGGCATACATGAGTCTCAAAGACGTCGACGCCGCAAAAGCGCATTTTGGCGCCGCTTGGGACATTGCGCGCCCCGACGGCCTCATCGAGCTCATCGGCGAGCACCACGGCCTTTTACAGGGGCTCATCGAGGCGTGCCTAAAAACGCAATACCCTGACGATTTCGCGCGCATCATCGAGATCACGTACCGCTTCAGCTACGGCTGGCGGCGCATCCACAACCCCGATTCGGGCGAGGACGTGGCCGACGATCTAACGACCACGGAATTCACCATGGCCATGCTCGCCTGTCGTGGGTGGACCAACGCCGAAATCGCACGCCATATGGGAGTATCGCCGGGCACCGTCAAAAACCGCCTATCCGGCGTATACGCAAAGCTTGGCATCGGCACACGCGCCGAGCTGGTCGCGCATATGTTGCGTTAGCGACCGGGCTGCCAAGCGCATCGAACGCGTTCCGGAACCCGGCGCTTCGCTCGATCAATTTGGACATTTTGGCCATCGAACGGCACTACCGCCACGAAGCGTCTTCTCGCAAAATTGGATTATTTCCACCGATATTTGCGGGATGGGAGCCCAAGATGCTTGATCGCCGTTCGTTACTTGTTGCTGGAGCGTCCTCGCTGGCGAGCATCATGTTGCCTCGCGTGCCGGGAAGCGAAAATGCCTTCCTGCTGCCGTTCGCGCCCACCGCGGCCTATGCCGACGAAGAAGATCCCTTCAAGGTGCTCGTTCTCTCGCGCACCATGTTTGGTGTAGTCGTGGTCGACGTCGCCAACAAGAATACGCCCATCGCAGGTGCCCAGGTCACGCTCACATCGCGCTATGCCGTAGGCAAGCAGCTCACCGCCACGACCGATGACGAAGGCACGGCCATCTTTGAGGTCGCCCCTCTTTCGGAAGACTACGTGGACGAGGCAACGCTTCTCGACGCGTACGACTTTAACGGCGGCATCTCCATTAGCATGGCGGGCTACCGCGATGTCGAGATTCCCCTTGCGCGTATCCAGGGCGGCACCGCCATAACCGCACCCACACGTCCGCTGTCCGACGGCGAGCCGTACTTCCGCCAGCTCACATTCGACGAATGGGACATCCAGTACGCTGATGCCACGTTCATGGCATTGCCGAAGGACGACGCGGCAAACGACCAACCCGACACGCATGCCTTTATTGTACAGGCACATCTGCCACAGGGTGGACAGGCAACGCTGCACATCAACAAGGTAATGCCCGCCACGGGTAGCTCGCCCGAAACCGTCACGCAGATCGGCCAGATCAAGGCCAGCGCATCAGGCGCGGATAATCTGGCGACGTTCACACTCGAAGACAAGTTTCTCGACGCGGCATCGGGCCTTCTGGAGGAAGGGTGCAAGCTGCGCTTTGTCCTCGACTATCAGGGCAAAACCTACACGCTCTCATCCCCCATGGCCGTTGTCACCGCGCCGGCCGCAAAGGCGGAATCGGGCTCGACCACTATCGTCCCCACTACCATGGACCAAGAGGTCACTCCGTTTGATTTCCCCGCATCGTTTCCCGGCATCGGTGGTAATAAGTTCACGTGTTGGATGCCCACATTTCCGATCCTCTTCGATTTCTCGTTTGCTGGATACGTGCTGTTTGGCGGAGGATACAAACCAGCCAGCTATATGAACGATTCGGGCAATCCTGATCCGGAGTACTGGAAGAAGTCACCGCGTGAGTCGGGCGCCAAGCAGGCAAACCGCTACCTCGACGAGATGGAGGGGAAGTGGAATCAGTACAAGAGTATGAGTGCCGGTTCGGGTACCGATCCAAGAAACACCAAGCTCCTTCGCCACCATTGCACACTGCTGTTTACGATGGATATCGCCACGCAGCTGTACGGATCGCTCGCCTACGACTGGGTGGGCAAAACCTGGGGTGATAACAACGACCCTGCATACGGCAATATTAAGGCCCTCTTCCAGGTAAGAACCGACCTCAATTGGACCGAGCAGTTTACCCTGGGACCAGTGCCGTTTTTCCTAAACGTCAACCCCTGGGTGCTAGCGAAGCTGGCGCTCGCCGTGGGCGCCCACACGCACGGTAGCGGCGCGGCGTTTTTCAAGAACATTTCGCTCGACTATTCCAACACGTCGGGCTCGTTCACCATCCAGATCGGACTTGCCGTCACCTTTGGAGCCGGCGTTGCAGGCGTCGCCTCGTCTGCCGTGCGCGGCGCCGCATCCCTCACGCTGTTCATTGGGTACGAGAAGGCAGATGGACACCCGCTTCCGCGACTGCGCGTAGGTGCAGACGTCGATGTCGATGTGATACTCCAGTTCGTTATGTTCAAGTGGACCACCAAGGCTTGGTCGGGATCGTGGCCCACACTCGCCGATTCGTGGAATATGTCGGTGAACAACGGCGACCAGTATGTACTCCAGCGCTCTGAGCTGGCCTTGGGTGGAGATACGCCTTATACGCTGAACGCCTGCTTCGGCTCGGGCGGCAACGCCGAGGCAGGTGGTGTGCCGCAGTTTATCGCGTCGGCCACCATCGTCACCAACGCCGAGCTGCTCGCACGCGCCGAGGTTAAGGCCACTGCCGTAAACGCCGCGCCTGTCGTGCGCGATTGGGATCAAGCGGTCACGCGCATTGAGCTCGAAGCGGATGCAGAAAGCGACGACACGGGACAGATCGAGCATTTCGTCCATGCACTGATAGAGAACGACGAAAACGCCGCGTCGATGTATGCGTACACCCATATCGGGCAGGCGAAGGACGCCGCTGCGGACCCCAACGCCAATTCTGCCGGCGTGTCGGAAGACGAGCGTGGCGGTATCAAGCCCTCGAACGACAACGTGCTGTTTACTGGCGTGCTCAGCGAAGCTCACATGAAGCTGGCAATGATTGCCGGCGTAGAATGCCTGTTCCGTATCGCCTCGGTGCGCTACGGCGACAATGGCCGCTCGCGCCTGGTGGTGCACACAAAGGCAAACGGCACGTGGTCCGCTCCCGCGCCCGTGGACTTTCCCCTTGGGTTTGGCGAGGGCGACGTGGAGCGCGACGGCATATACGATTACGACTTCGACGTGGTGGAATATACGGACGGAAGAGGAAACCAGGACGCCTACGTGCTGCTGGTCTCGGGCGAGCGCCCCGCCGGCGACAACACCCTTTTCGATACGGCAAGCACAGCCGGCATACTGTCCGTCGTGCGTCTGCGCATAAGTAATGACGAGATCCGCGTGGTGTCGCATACGTCATGGCGCAGCATCTCGCGCGGCCGCCTGCAAGAGGATGGCTACCATTGCCTGCAGTGCCCGCGTATCACGGTAGGCAAGGCGCTGGTCAACGGACGCCTGTCGGGTGCCTACCTCCACCGCCGCGGAGCCACCGCAGAGAAGGCGCTCAGCAGCGAGGCTGAGGTTGCGCTGGAGTGCTTCACCCTGTGGTCGGACGTTTCGGGCGACAGCCTGACGTTCCGCCAAGTTCTCCGCTTTCCGCAAGCACCGTCGAGTATCGAGCTGGGCGAGCCCGAAAATATCAACGGCAAAATGGTGGTGCCCGTTGCGTACGAGACCGCAGACGGCTGCGGCTGCGCATCGTACGCCGTGATTGGCCAGTCCATTGCGGGCTGGGGCGTTATGTCACCAGACGCCACGGTACCCCGTGCGGTGCCGTGGCCACAACATTCGGGCTTTTTGGCAACCGTCAACGAGCAACTGCAGCATGTTACTTGGACGCGAGGTGCATCGGCATTTGCAACGCAGCCCGTGGGTGCCGCAGGCTGTGGCCCGGCATCGTTTAGCGTGAGCAACAACGGCAGGTGCGTGCTCTATGTAGAGAACACCGATGGCAAGGTGGGACAAACCTACGACGAAGAAGGCAACCCGGTAGCAGTGATGGGCAAGCACTTCCGCATCTTCGCCAGCACCTTGGCAGGCGATCTGTTCACGGAGCCGTTCGTGATGTGCGAGCTGGACCATCCCGTCGATCAGATAACGACATTTTTGACGTCGGGAGGCATGCTCTCCGCGCTCGCCACGCACATTGTGAGCGCGGAGAAGAGCGAGGCAGAGCTGCACGGTATCGAAGTGCCTCTGGTGGCGTGTGCCACTCCGACGGGCGCGGTCGCTACCTCGGGCGCGGTGGTGCCCGGAGCAGCAGGCGAATTCTTCATGGTCACGGTGCGAAACGACGGCAACACTTTGCTGACTGCCGGCACGATCGATCTGTACCGAGAGGGCTCCAGCCAACCGTTCTCCAGCGCATCCATCGGATTCGGAGCGAACGTACGCATGGCTTCGATCTACGATCCAGAGCTTGCCGAGGATGCTTCGACCAATGATATGGCACGCGTGAAGTACGCGCTCGAGACGCTGGGCGCACGTTTTGCAACGCACCCGCTGGTTGCCGACAACGGCAACGCCGTGCTGGCACCGGGTTGCACGGCACAGTTCCGCATGAGCTTCGCCATCCCCGAGAGCTGGAGCGACGAAGTGGGCAAGCGCGTCACGCTGTATGCGAAGGCGCGTAATCTCGTGGCGCTCGATCCCGTAACGCTCGAGGAGATCCGACCGGGCGCAAACTCGGCGCTGGGTGCCGTTCTGCACGAGCTTCATGTGCCCGACGCGGCATGCGAACGCTCGGAAGTGCAGGTCGGCGTATGCGACAGCGCGGATACGACAGGACTTCACGACGCCCCGATGACAGTAGACGGCGATGGTGGCTCGAGTGGCGGCGGTACTGACGGGGGCGGCTCCGGCAGAAGCAGCTCCGGCAGTGGCAAGGACCACGGCAATAACAAGCGCTCCGGAAAAGCGGGCGCGCTTGCGGGCACGGGCGACAGCAACGTCCCCCTAACCGCAGCCGCAGCAGCGCTCGCCGCAGTTGGTGCCGGCCTTGTCGCCTACAGCGCCCGCCGCACGGCGCTCGAAAAAGACACCGCCAATGAGGTCGATTCGGATAGGCCTCGCTAGCTTCTAGTTACTTTTGTGTGAGACGCCGACTCGGCTCATCGAACATCAAAATGGGCTGGTTCTGGATACCCAGAGCCAGCCCATTACGCATTAAATGTCGTCAGATGAGTCGAGTTCTGCCTCGATCTTGGCGCGACGCTTTTTCGCCGAGAAAAACGTTGCGCACAGGACAGCAAACGTGGCCGCGAAAATCGTCGCACCGCAGAACACGCCCGTGGCCAGGTTCGCCAACCAAAAGACGCTTTCGAGCGGTACGATCTGCGCCTCAGCGATACAGCGCATTGCGGCAACAACAAGCGCGAACGCGGCGCTTATGGAAACCATGTTCGCCATCGCCATGTGGACATAACAATTTCGATTCGCTATTCAAACTTACTCGGACAGAACCGACTCGGTTTTATCCGAGTAAACTCGAGCATAAACTTATTCATGCGATACAATTAACTCGGACAAAACCGAGTCGGAAGGAACCGAGTAAGTGGAATTCATTGGCAGGGAGCTTGAACTCGCCCGTATTAAGAAAACACTCAATGCGCCCGAGCAGCGCAATGTTCTCATTTACGGAAGGCGTCGCGTCGGCAAAAGCGAACTCATCAAGCAGGCGTTAATCGATTTGGCAGACACCGCAACGGTCTACTACGAGTGCCGCCAAACCTCCGAGGCAGACAACCTCAAGAGTCTGTCCGCCCTTGCTGCTGAAGCGCTAAGCTTTCCTCCGCTCGCCTTCACGGGCATCCGCGAGCTCATCGAATTTCTGTTTGCCCAAGCCAAAGACAAGAACATTACCCTCGTTCTCGACGAATACCCCTACTTGAGAGATGCGGTTAAAGGCTTAGACAGCATTCTCCAGACCTCAATCGACGCTCACAGGGAAGACTCACGGTTAAACATTGTCCTGTGCGGCTCCTACGTTGAGATTATGAAATCTCTCATCGAGCATGAAAGCCCCCTCTACGGGCGAATTGATCTCGCGCTTGAGCTTAAGCCCATGGATTACTTTGACGCTGCAAAGTTCTATCCCGCGTTCTCACCCGAGGACAAGGTGCGGCTCTATAGCGTTTTTGGCGGCATCCCCTTTTACAATCGCCTCATCGATCAGTCCCAAAGCGTACGCGACAATATCATCGAGCTCGTCACAGAACCTGGCGCCCGCTTAGAAAGCGAAGTACCGTCCTATCTCAACGCCGAGATCTCGAAGATGACCAACGCCAACGAAGTTTTCGGGGCTCTCGCACAAGGTTACTCCCGTTGGGGGGACGTGCTGGCACAGTCGCACGTCTCGAGCGGTCCGGCCATGGCAGACGTACTCGACAAGCTCATGTCACTCGAAATCGTCCAAAAGCGTGCACCCATCAACGACCCTACGAATAAGCGCAAGTCTGGCTACTTTGTGGTGGACCCACTTTCGCTCTTTTACTATCGCTACGTCTTCCGCAATGCTTCTGCGCGTCAGCTGCTCGACCCGGAAGTCTTCTATGATCGTCACGTCTCCCAAGACTTCGAGGAAAACTACACTCCACATATGTTCGAGGAGATCTGCCGTCAATACCTCGTGCGGCAAAACAGGACTGGCAAGATCGAACCGGCTTTCGATGCCATAGGCAAGTACTGGTACGACGATCCCGCAAACAAAACGAGCGGCGAATTCGATGTGGTAACGCAAGACCCCGAGGGCTACGCATTCTACGAAGCAAAGTTCCACAAATCCCCCGTCACGCAAAAAATGGTCGACGAGGAAATCACCCAAGTCGAGGCAACGGGGCTCAAGTGCCATCGCTACGGATTCTTCTCCCGTTCGGGCTTCGAAGCTGACGAAAGCGATCGAACCGTATTCATCGATCTGCCGCAGATGTTTGAATAGGACAGACCCCACCCGCATCCCAAGCATCCATTATCTAATCGAACGATTGTTCGATGGAATTCGTGTTGGTTGGAATCGTCTGTGGGCTGGGCTATGCTACCTTGACTATCTATATGACTTAAACGCAGCAAAGGAGCACCGAGAGAGCGAGTATGGCAAAAAACACCGCAAACTATGGTAACGACAGTATCCGCCAGCTCAAGGACGAGGAGCGCGTACGCCTACGCCCCGCCGTCATCTTTGGCTCGGACGGACTCGACGGTTGCGCGCATGCCGCCTTCGAAATCCTGTCCAACGCCGTTGACGAGGCGCGCCAGGGCTACGGCAAGCTCATCACCCTCACCGCCTTTCGCGATGGCTCCATTCAGGTAGAGGACAACGGCCGCGGCTGCCCACTCGACTGGAACCCTTCCGAGAAGCGCTTTAACTGGGAGCTCGTCTTTTGCGAGCTCTACGCCGGCGGCAAGTACAACAACAACCAGGGCGGCGACTACGACTTCTCGCTCGGCACCAACGGCCTGGGCTCGTGCGCGACCCAGTACGCTTCCGAGTACATGGACGTCACCGTTTGGCGCGACGGTAACAAGTACTCTCTGCACTTTAAGAAAGGCAAGGTCGTCGGCGCCAAAAAGAAGGCGCTCGAGATCGAGCCCAGCGACGAGGACCGCACCGGTACCACCATCAAGTGGCGCCCCGATCTTGAGGTCTTTACCTCCATCAGCATTCCCCACGACTGGTATCGCGAGACCATGCGCCGCCAGGCCGTGGTCAACGCCAACGTGACCTTCCGCCTGCGCATCGAGGGCGACGACGGCGAGTTTTCCGAAGAGGATTTTTGCTACCCCAAGGGTATCGAGGACTATGTGCTCGAGAAGGTCGGTACCGACTACCTTACTGAGCCCTTCTTTATCGAGGCCGACCGCCGCGGTCGCGACCGCGAGGACCTGCCCGACTACAACGTAAAGATCACCGCGTGCATGTGCTTCTCGCGCACCTTCATGATGCAGGAGTATTACCACAACTCATCGTGGCTCGAGAACGGCGGCTCGCCCGAGAAGGCGGCCCGTAGCGCTCTGACCAGCGCCATCGATGCCTACATCAAGCAACAGGGCAAGTACAACAAAAACGAGAGCGGCATTAAGTGGCAAGACGTCCAGGACTGCCTGGTACTGGTGACCAACTGCTTCTCCACCCAGACGTCCTACGAAAACCAGACCAAGAAGGCCATCAACAACCGCTTTATCCAGCAGGCGATGACAGCATTCTTTAAGGAGCGCCTCTCGACCTATCTGATCGAGAACAAAGACGCCGCCAACAAGATCATGGAGCAGGTGCTCATCAACAAGCGCTCGCGTGAGAATGCCGAAAAGACGCGCCAGAGCATCAAGACCAACCTGCAGCAAAAGACCGACATGGCCAACCGCGTGCAAAAGTTCATCGATTGCCGCTCCAAAGACAAGAGCCGCCGCGAGATCTACATCGTAGAGGGCGACTCGGCAGCAGGCGCCATTCGCACCTCGCGCGATGCCGAGTTCCAGGGCGTCATGCCCGTCCGCGGCAAGATCCTCAACTGCCTAAAGGAAGATTATCCGCGCATCTTTAAGTCCGACATCATCATGGACCTTATGCGCGTGCTGGGCTGCGGCGTGGAGATCAAGGACAAGCGCATCAAGAACCTTGGTGCCTTTGACCTTGACAACCTCAACTGGAACAAGGTCATCATCTGTACGGACGCCGACGTCGACGGCTATCACATCCGCACGCTCGTGCTCACCATGCTCTATCGACTGGTGCCCACGCTTATCGACGAGGGCTACGTCTATATCGCCGAGTCGCCGCTCTACGAGATCAATTGCAAAGAGAAGACTTACTTTGCCTACACCGAGCTCGAGAAGAACGGCATCCTTAAAGAGATCGGCGACCAAAAGTGCTCCATCAACCGCTCCAAGGGTCTTGGTGAGAACGATCCGGACATGATGTGGCTCACCACCATGAACCCCGAGACGCGCCGCCTGATCAAGGTGGAGCCCGAGGACGTCACCAAGATGGAAACCATGTTCAACCTGTTGCTGGGCAACGACGAGGCGGGCCGTAAGCGCCACATCTCCGAGCACGGCAAGGAATACCTGGACCAGCTGGACCTGCAATAGTAGCAAATCGATAACGACGGCCCATAAGAAGTTCAAGAGGAAATCGTGGCAAAGAAAAAGACGAAGAACCAGCCAAAGAAAAAGCAGGTCAACGCCGAGAACGTCATCGGCCTGCACTCCGAGGTCACCGACCAGCCGATCACGCAGACGCTCGAGGTCAACTACATGCCCTACGCTATGAGCGTCAACGTCTCGCGTGCATTCCCCGAGATCGACGGCTTTAAGCCCTCGCACCGCAAGCTGCTCTACACCATGTACAAGATGGGTCTGCTCAAGGGCGAGCGCCAGAAGAGCGCCAACATCGTGGGCCAGACCATGAAGCTCAACCCACACGGCGATGCCGCGATCTACGAAACGATGGTGCGCCTGGCCACCGGCAACGAGGCACTGCTCGCGCCGTTCGTTGAGTCGAAGGGCAACTTCGGCAAGTATTATTCGGGCGACCTGAGCTACGCCGCCTCGCGTTACACCGAGGCCAAGCTCTCCCCCATCAGCGCCGAGATCTTCAAGGACATCGACAAGGACCCGGTCGACTTCGTCGACAGCTACGACGGCGCCATGAAGGAGCCGCGCCTGCTGCCCACCACGTTCCCCAACATCCTCGTCTCGGCCAACAAGGGCATCGGCGTCGCCATGGCTTCTGACATCTGCGGTTTCAACCTCAACGAGGTCTGCACCGCCACAATGCACTACCTGCAGGATCCCGACTGCGACCTGCTCGAGTACATGCCCATGCCCGACTTCTCGACCGGCGGCGAGATTATCTACCGCCGCGAGGAGATGGAAAAGATCATCGAGACCGGCCTTGGCAGCTTCCAGATTCGCTCCCGCTGGCGCTGGATTCCCGAAGAGCGCATCATCGAGGTCTACGAGATTCCCTACACCACCAAGACCGATGTCATCATCGAGCGCATTGTCAAGCTCTCCAAGGAGGGCAAGGTCAAAGAGATCGCCGACATCCGCGACGAGACCGACCTTTCGGGCCTGCGCATCGCCATCGACCTTAAGCGCGGTGTCGACCCCGACAAGCTCATGGCCAAGCTCTATCGCTCAACCACGCTGCAGGATTCGTTCTCGTGCAACTTCAACGTGCTGGTCGACGGCTACCCCCGCGTTATGGGCGTGCGCCAGATCCTGCACGAGTGGGTCAAGTGGCGTATTGAGTCCACGCGTCGCCGTATTAACTTTGACCTGGGCAAAAAGTCCGAGCGCCTGCACCTGCTGCACGGCCTTGAGGCGATCCTGCTCGACATCGACAAGGCCATCGCCATCATCCGTGGCACCAAGCTCGAAGCCGAGGTTGTGCCCAACCTTATGAAGGGTTTCGACATCGACGAGACCCAGGCAGAGTTTGTTGCCGAGCTCAAGCTCCGCAACATCAACGAGGAGTACATCCTCAACCGCACCAAGGACATTGCCAAGCTCGAGGGTGAGATCGCCGAACTCGAGGAGATCCTTTCGAGCGAGAACAATATCAAGAAGGTCATCAGCGACGAGCTGGCCGCGGTCAACAAGAAGTATGTGATGCCGCGCCGCACGGGCAGGATCGAACCCCACGAGGTTATCGAGGTAAGCTTGGAGCCCGAGGTCGAGGAGTACCCGGTGACCATCATGCTCTCGCGCGATGGCTACCTTAAGAAGATGACGGACCGCGTGCTCAAGAAGGCTGCTACGCTCAAGTACAAGGACGGCGACAAACCCTTTATCGAGTTCCCGTCCTCCAACACCCACGAGCTGCTGGTCTTTACCAACAAGAGCCAGGTGTACAAGTGCAAGGTCGCGGCGTTTGAGGATACCAAGTCGGCCCAGCTGGGCTCGTATCTTCCGACCGATCTTGAGATGGAACCCGACGAGAGTGTCATCTGGGTCATCGACCCCGAGGACTACAAGGCCGACGTGCTGTTTGTCTTTGAGAACGGCCGCGTGGTGCGCGTCGCACTTTCTGGATACGTCACCAAGACCAACCGCAAGCGCCTCAAGAACGCCATCTATGGTGGCAGCAAGCTGCTGTATGCCCAGGTGCTCAAGGAAGATCGCGACATCGCGCTGGTCTCGAGCGACTATCGTTTGATGAACTTCAACACGTCGCTGCTCAAGACCAAGACGACCACCAACACGCAGGGCGTCCAGGCTTTCACGGCCAAGAAGGGCCGCTCGGTCACCACCGTCGGCACGACCGAGGAGATTCTTGGCGCCGGCGTCTCGGCTGAGAAGTTCACCGCGCAGAGCCTGCCTTCTGCCGGTGCCCTCATGAAGGAAAACGACATGCCGAGCCTGTTTGACTAAAACAACGGTGGCCAAACCGTCATGGTTGCACAAAGCAGCGGGGCCCGGAGCGCAGCAATATCGCGCTCCGGGCCCCGCTCGTTGCAACGTATATCATATGCCCCACACGGGAATCGCTTGGACATCCTTGGTAATAAGGTATGGATCCGGGGTTTGACAGACAACATGTCCAAACCCAATTTCATAGCCGGTCAGGCCCTCGAGACAGGAATAATTCTTTACCGCATCTTTGCCCACCGTGGCTGACATCTTCACCTCGACGGGATGGAGAATATGGCCCTCTTGGATGAGCAAATCAATTTCGCGCTTCTTTTGGTCTCGATAGAACCATACGTCGCGAAGGCTCTTCCCCGCGTTCATAAAGCTCTTCAAAATTTCCGAGACAACGAACGTCTCAAATATATGCCCCGCCGCAGCCCCGTTGCGCAATTGCTCCGGCGTTATCCACCTCGTTAGATGACAAACAAGACCTGTATCCATAAAGAATATCTTAGGGGTCTTGGTCAGACGCTTATCGACATTAGGCCAAAAGGGCTCGACAATCCGAACGATGTTCGACGCTTGCAAAACCGAGAGCCAAGCCTTCACCGTCTTACGGTCGACGTCAACAGTGTTTCCAATATCGGTGACATTTAACAGTTGCCCCGTTCTCGCATCTCGTGCAAACGTTAATTGGTCAAAATCGGGAGCGCTACTCCCGATTTTCACTCACAGTCTTCTGTCTGATTCTGGGCCCAGCAGAGTCTCGGAGATAGCCGAGGCTTACTCGCCAAGGAGCTTGCCTCCCATGGCAATGAGTCTCTTCAATGATGACGATACGGAATCTTCCCGCACCGTCTTGAGTCATTAGCAAAAGTTGCAAAAATTAGCAAAACTTGCACAGGAGCTACCATGGAGTACAGCAAGAACCCCTTTACCCCAACATTTGGAAGCGTCCCTCCCTTTCTAGCGGGTCGCGAGCATATCCTGCGTGACATCAACCGTGGCTTTATCAATGGCCCGGGAGATCCCAACCTGTCGACCATTTTTACTGGCGCAAGGGGAACGGGCAAGACGGCGCTTCTCTCGCTCCTTTCAGAAACGGCGCTTGAGCACGACTGGATCGCAGCAAATGTCTCCGCCATGCCAGGCATGCTCGAAGATATTATCGAGCGAACCAAAGAAGCCGCAGATAGCTACCTCTCACAGCCTCACGCGCGCATAAACGGCGTTCAAATTGGTCCAGCGGGCATCGATTGGACATATGCTCAAGAGGCCCAGGGCAACTGGCGCACGCGCATGAATGGCATCTTCAAGCAACTCGAAAAACATGACATCGGACTTCTCATCACCATCGATGAAGTCACCGTCGATCTCGAAGAAATGCTTCAATTTGCCTCTGTTTACCAGCACTTTGTACGCGAAGGTAAAAAAGTTGCCCTACTCATGGCAGGACTGCCCTACAAAGTATCGGCGCTACTGCGCAACGATTCCGTCTCGTTCCTCAGACGCTCCCAGTATCATCAGCTGGGACGAATCACTGATGTTGAGATTGCAAATGCATTTCGTAAAACCATTGAAGCAGGAGGACGCTCAATCACGCCAGAAGCGCTCGAGGACGCCGTGAAGGCCGTCGACGGATTTCCCTACATGATGCAGCTCGTCGGATATCGCACTTGGGATGTTTCGGAAAACTCGCCCCAAATCAGTACATCCGATGTCCGGCAGGGTTCTCTGCTTGCCCGTATGGAGCTACGCGATCGTATTCTCGAAACGACCTATCGAGAGCTTTCTGACAAAGACATTGAGTTTTTGCTCGCGATGCTGCCCGATTCTGGCCCCAGCAGGGTCTCAGAAATTGCCAAGCGTATGGGCGTCGCCAGCAACTATGCAAGTCAATACAAACGCCGCCTCCTCGAGGACGGCGTTATCGGGGAACGTGGACGTGGCCTCGTCGGCTTCGACATCCCCGCGTTCAGGGAGTTCCTGAGCGAGAAGGCCTCCTAGCGCGCCAAGATTGTCCGCAAGGACTTCAACGCATGGCAATCAGCAATCCTCTTGGTAAGGGCAGCAAGCATTTCAGCTAGTGTTGATTGCCATGCGTTCTTCTTGCCCTTAGGCCAGCTTGCGAGCGAGCTCGCGCACCTCTTTCAACTTGGGCGATGAGGCCATGCTGTCGCGCTCGGTCATGCCGCTAATGGTGACAATGCCCTGGTCCTCCCACTTGCAGTACGCGCAGGCTGACTTGTACATAGCGATAGCCGCATCATAGACGCCCTCGCTGTGGCTATCGAGCAAAAGGGCCGTCTTGGTGAACGGGAAGCCCGTGGCACCGAAGGCGTACAGACGGTCGATGGCGGCCTTTTCCTGCGCGGTGATATCAAACCAGTAGATAGGCGAAGCGAAGACGACCATATCTGCGTCTTTCAGCGACTCGATCACGTTGGCCATATCATCCTTCTGCACGCAGACGCCCTCATGGGCAAAGCAGTACTGACATCCCAAGCAGCCGGCGATCTTCTTGCTGGCAACGCGGACGACCTCGACCGCATTGCCGCCCTCACGCGCGGTCTCGGCAAACGCCTCGACCATGGTGTCGGTATTGGCGCCCTTACGCGGGCTGCCGCTCAATACAACGATATTCATAGGATTCCCTCTCCTTCATGCTGCAGGCGCGCAGCATTTTTTCTTGTAACCAAAACAAATGGGGTTAATCAATCGCCAGCAGGCCATATCTCTTGCTCAAGTTCCCTAAAGAAGCTCAAGGCGATTGCGATTGCCTTATACAACATCGAAAACCAAAGAGGGGCCATAGCAACGTCGCCCGCCTGAAATGGCACGCTGTCAAGATCAACTACGGGGATCGTGGCGAGTCGATACCGCCCGCATGCCTCCTTCGGAATAGGCACTGAGCAGCTCCTGGGCGTGAGCGAACTCGGGTCCCCGCCTCCAACCAAGTAGGCGGTTGACCGCGAGATTTCCCTGGACGTTGTGGACGAAGAGCAGATAGGCGTCCTCGCGCGAAAGCCCAGTCTCCTCCATGATCGAGGGAACCATCTGCTCGGCGCCGCGCTCGACGACGCGCTGTGCCACCCGGGCGTACGCGTCGTCATCCGAGTAGAGCAGATAATAGTCATCGTTTGCCGGCGGACGCTGGCAGAGGGCACCCGCCTCCGTTCCCTCGAGCGGCGGCACCGCCGCCAAGGCCTCGTCGATAAGCGCGTCGAGCAGGGCGAACTTGTCCTCGTAGTGCAGATAGAACGTGCCACGGTTAATATCGGCACGGCGGCAGATATCCGCTACCGTCATCTTCGCGAAGCCGACCTCGGCCAGCAGCGCGAAGAACGCCTCCCGTATGACCGAGAGTGTATAGCGTCGGCGACGATCGATCTTCCCCGCTTCCATTACCCCTCCAATTGCAACGCTCGACAATGCCCGGCAAACGCTCGTTTATCGACAGCAAGCCGAAGCTGTTCATTGCTCTTAAGCAAATCGACATGGATACTTTTTATAGACACGTGTTTATAATAGCTGAAAGAAGGTATCCAGTGACCCTGTACGAGCAGCTCGTTATCGAGCTCACCAACCGATCGTTTTCCCTTCATGCCGCCTACCGCAGCGGCAGCACGCCCTATGAGCTGAGTGACCGCGAGCCCGAGCCCTACGACCAGCAAATCGAGGACTTCGCCCGTATGATCGAAGAAGCCGATTGCGTGCTGGTGGGCGGGGCCTCCGGGCTCTCCGCGGCGGGCGGCGGCGACTTCTACTACGAGGACAACGCGACCTATCGCAAGCATTTCGGCAAATTCGCCGAGCGTTACGGTTTCAAGGGCGCTTTCGAGGGGTCGTTCTACCGCTGGCCCACCGCCGAGGCGCGCTGGGGATACCTCGCCACCTTCCTCGACACCACGCTCAACGCCCCGCTGCGCAAGCCCTACAAGGACCTCGACGCCATTCTCGCCGAGAAGGATTTCTTCGTGCTCACCACCAACCAGGACACGCAGTTTGTGAAGCTCTATCCCTGGGAGAAAGTGGCAGAGATCCAAGGCGACCACCGCTTCTTTCAGTGCTCCCGCTGTTGCACCGACGCGGTGTGGGATACGGTCGAGCCGGTCTCCAACATGGTAGAGGCCATGGGAGACGGCCTTGAGGTTCCGACAGAGCTCGTGCCGCGCTGCCCGCACTGCGGGGCAGAGGCGTTCCCCTGGGTTCGCGGCTACGGCAACTTCCTGCAGGGCGAACTCTACGAGGAGCAGTACCGCAAGGTGTCCGAATGGCTCGACGCGCACGCACGGCAGAGGATCCTCTTCCTCGAGCTGGGTGTGGGCCGCATGACGCCCGCGTTTATCCAGGAGCCGTTCTGGGCCCTCACGGCGCAGTTACCGCAGGCCAGCTACATCGCCGTAAACAACAAGACGCAGTTTCTCCCCCGCGCGATCGAGGATCGGGGGCTCGCCGTTCGCGCCGACATCGCCGACGTGCTCGCCGACGTGCGCAAGACGCTGGGGAGGTAGCGCATGGAGACGGCGAAAGCAGTTCGCATAGGCAGGGCGCTAGCCGAAGCGGATCTTGTCATCATCGGCGCTAGCAACGGACTCGACATGGCGGAGGGGCTCAACCTTTTCTGCGCCGATGCTCATTTCCAAGAGGCGTACGGGGACCTCGCCCAGGCAGACGGCATCGGCTGCATACTGCAGGGGCTCGCTTCCCCGGATGCCAGCGTGCGACGCCGATGGGCCGAGCGGTTCCATCAAAAGGAGTATCTCGAATATGAGCCCGGCTCGCTCATGAACGGGCTGCGGCGTCTTACGGAGCACGCCGACACCTTCGTGGTCACATGCAACATCGACGGGCACTTCGCGCGCGCCGGGTTCGACGAGGAGCGCGTGCTCGAGACTGAGGGGAGCACGCGCACGTCGGTTGACGAGCGGCGCCTCGCCCATCCAGACGCCCTCGCCATGGCCCAGCTCGACGAGCTCGCGCGTCTTGTGCAAGCCCATCGCAACGGCAGGGTCGCCATCCTCGAACTTGGCGTGGGACTGCACAACGGCGTCATAAAGCGCATGCTCGCCCAGATCGCGAACGCCTGCGAGCACGCCACCTACATCGTGTTCAACTACGGCCAGGCCATGACGCCCGACGCTTCGTGCGAAACGATTCTCGTTGACGGCGATATGGCCCCGGCTTTCGAGGAGATCGCCCGATGCCACCCCTAGAAAGAGAAGCGCGTAGGCTTCGAAGCCTTATCGACGATGCCGACGCCATCATCGTCGGCATCGGCTCGGGCATGTCGAGCGCCGCCGGGTTCAACCATTACAACCGCGCGGGCATGGCGCGCGCAGGAATGGCGGACTGGCAGCAAACCTTTGGCTTCAAGAGCCTTTTCGACGGCTTCTACCACCTCTACCCCAGCCTCGAGCAGCAATGGGCATACTATGCGCGATACATCGACTTCATGCTGCGCGAGCTGGCCTCGCAGCCCTATCTCGACCTACGGTCCCTCATCGGCCATAAGGACTACTTCATCCTGAGCACCAATGTAGACACCCAAGTCGAGAAGACGTTTCCCACCGAGAGTATCTGCAACTATCAGGGAAGCTTCGCGCACCTTCAATGCAAGCAGCCATGCTGCGACGAGCTCTCCGAGGCGAGCCCCTACGTCGAGCGCATGCTCGCGGGCATGGCGGGGTTCGAGGTCCGCAGCGAGGATGTCCCCCGATGCCCGCACTGCGGCTGGCAGCTTGTGCCGTGGGTGCGCGACGACACGTTTCTGCAGGGTGCGGCATGGCGCGAGAGCCTCGGACGATACGAGCGCTTCGTGCGCGAGCGCAGCGATCGCCGCGTGCTGTTGCTGGAGCTCGGCGTGGGCGAGATGACCCCCGGCATCATCACGCTCCCGTTCTGGAGCATGACCGCGAAGCTGCCGGATGCGCACCTTTTGAGCGTAAACATCTCGGGCGGCTCGGCTCCGCTGCAGCTTGGAAGCAAGGCAGGGGCGATCCAGGCCGATTTGGGCGCCCTGCTCTCGGCGGCGCGGGCAGGTGGCGAGTAACGCGGAGCGGTAGACGCGCAATGAGGTTTTAGCCGCAGCCTCCGAACGAGAGGGCTCGGAGGCTGGTATTCCTGAATCGCAGGTCACGATGGGTTATCGGAATCGCGAAGAGCGGATACCGCCAGTAAGCCCCCTTCGGAATAGGCGTTGAGCAGCTCCTGGGCATGGGCGGACTCGGGGCCTCGTCGATAAGCGCATCGAGCAGCGCGTACTTATCCTCGTAATGCAGATAGAACGTTCCCCGGTTGATCTCGGCGCGGCGGCAGATGTCCGCCACCGTCATCTTCGCGAAGCCGACCTCGGCCAACAGCGCGAAGAACGCCTCCCGTATGACCGAGAGGGTGTAGCGCCGCCGGCGGTCGATCTTGGTTTCTCCCATCGCCTCTCCAATCTGAGTCGTTTGACAATGTCCAGTAGCTGTTCGTTTATCGACAGGTGCACGCGTTTGTTCATTGCCCCTGCGAAAATCAACAAGGATACTGTTTATAGACACCTGTTTTTTATAGCTGAAAGGGAGCACGGATGACCCTGTGCGAGAAGCTCGGCATCGGGCTTGTCAGCCGATCGTTTTCCCATCGGGCCGTCTATCGAAACGGCGGCACGTCATACGATTTGAGCGATTGCGAGCCTGCTGCTTGCAAGCAAGATATCGAGGCTTTTGCCCGCAAGGTGGGGGAGGCTGATTGCGTGTTTACGGGAGAGGCAGGTAGGCAGGCGTTATGAGCATCTGCATCAAAAATCAGATTCAGAATATGAATATCGTCATCGGCTGCACGGTGGGGTGTCCATATTGCTATGCCCGTAACAATGTGAAACGTTGGCATATGATTGACGACTTCGCTGATCCTGCGTTCTTCCCGAGCAAGCTCAAGATGATGGAAAAGAAACGCCCGCAGAACTTTCTCCTTACCGGCATGAGCGATCTCTCCGGGTGGAAGCTGGAATGGCGAGACGAGGTATTTGCAAAGATCCATGAGAATCCACAGCATCAGTTCCTGTTCCTGACCAAGAGACCCGATTTGCTGGATTTAGATACCGACCTGGAAAACGCATGGTTCGGCGTTACGGTGACGAGGAAAGCGGAGCTGTGGCGTATCGACGCCCTTCGGAAAAACGTCAAAGCAAATCACTTCTTCGTTACTTTTGAGCCGCTATTCGACGATCCCGGTACGGTCGACCTTTCCGGAATCAACTGGATCGTCGTCGGCACCATGACCGGGACGCAGAGCAGGAAGGTTCATACGGAACCGGAGTGGGCATGGTCTTTGACGGACCAGGCGCACGCGCTTGGCATTCCAATGTTTATGAAGGAAGACCTCGTCTCTGTCATAGGGGACGAAAACATGATTCAGGAATTGCCGGAAGAATTCGAAAGAGTGCTGGAGGTGCAGAGAACATGGCGGAAGTGATCGATGGAATCCTCATCAATGAGGTGGAAGCAAAGAACATCATGACCAAGTCCAGCCTGCCGGTAGGCGGCTACTCGGTCAATCCCTATGTAGGCTGCACGCATGCCTGCAAGTATTGCTATGCCTCCTTTATGAAGCGCTTTACCGGACACAAGGAGGAATGGGGCACCTTTCTTGATGTGAAGCATTGGCCGGAAATCAAGAATCCGAAGAAATACGCTGGACAGCGGGTGGTTATCGGTTCTGTGACGGATGGCTACAATCCACAGGAGGAGCGATTCGGGAATACCAGGAAACTCCTGGAGCAGCTGATTAGCAGCGATGCAGATATTCTGATCTGCACAAAGTCCGATCTTGTGGTACGGGATATCGATCTGCTGAAGAGGCTTGGACGAGTGACCGTTTCATGGTCGATCAACACGCTGGATGAGAACTTCAAGAACGATATGGACTCCGCGTCGAGCGTCGAGCGTCGTATCGCTGCTATGAAGCAGGTGTATGACGAAGGTATCCGTACGGTCTGCTTCGTGTCCCCGGTATTTCCCGGCATCACGGATTTTGAGATGATTTTTGAGCGAGTAAAGGATCGGTGCGATTTGTTTTGGCTCGAAAATCTCAATCTTCGGGGTGGTTTCAAAAAAGCGATCCTGGATTATATCGCCGAGAAACATCCCAATCTCGTACCGCTTTACGATGAGATCTATAACAAGCGCAACCGTAGCTATTTTGAAGCGCTTGAAGTAAAAGCCGAGGAAATGGCCAAGAAGTACGATTGCCCCTTTGTGGACAACGAAATGCCTTATGGCAGAGTCCCCCAGGGGCATCCGGTGATCGTGGACTACTTCTATCACGAGGAAGTCCGAGGGTCAGATAATAGCGGAAAAAGAAATCGTTAAACGGAAACCGACGACGATTCGCTCGAGCGATTAGCGTCCACGCGTGGCTTCTGCCGATTGGCGCAACGGGCGACGGATTAAGGGATCGCTCGGGCGGATGATCCCGCTGCAGTACAGGCGGTCGCTCAATTTAGCGGCATGAGCGTTTTCGCACGGAAAACCAGTATCCCCTGTGCCGAGTTTAATCGTAGCGAATACAATGGGCACTGAGCATCAATCGAAAGTAGTCAAGAGCCTTTTCGACGGCTTCTACCACCTCTACCCCAGCCTCGAGCAGCAATGGGCCTACTACGCGCGATACATCGACTTCACGCTGCGCGAGCCGGCCTCGCAGCCCTATCTCGACCTACGGTCCCTCATCGGCCATAAGGACTACTTCATCCTGAGCACCAATGTAGACACCCAAGTCGAGAAGACGTTTCCCACCGAGAGTATCTGCAACTATCAGGGAAGCTTCGCGCACCTTCAATGCAAGCAGCCATGCTGCGACGAGCTCTTCGAGGCGAGCCCCTACGTCGAGCGCATGCTCGCGGGCATGGCGGGGTTCGAGGTCCTCAGCGAGGATATCCCCCGATGCCCGCATTGCGGCTGGCAGCTTGTACCGTGGGTGCGCGACGACACGTTTCTGCAGGGTGCGGCCTGGCGCGAGAGCCTCGGACGATACGAGCA